>JAERSY010000052.1 GCA_016845245.1 Phycisphaerae bacterium | reverse complement strand
ATACCACAAACAGTCGCAAAACCAAATGAATATGCGTCAAGTGATTGTTCAAATCACGCCTTGATCGAGCATCGCATCGGCTACTTTCATAAATCCTGCGATGTTTGCTCCATCATTGTAGTTTCCGACACAATTAAACTCTTCTGATGCCTCAACACACTGCGTGTGAATCGTTTTCATAATTGCACGAAGTTTCGCGTCGACTTCTTCTCTGGTCCAGAACAATCGCCCTGATGCTTGAGACATTTCAAGACCAGAAACTGCAACACCACCAGCATTTGCTGCCTTCGCAGGACCATAGAGAATCCCTGCTTCTACGAATACTTCTTGTGCTTCAGGCGTACTTGGCATGTTTGCGCCTTCACTCACAAGCATCACACCACCCTTCAATAAATTCTTCGCGTCTTCTTCAATGATTTCATTTTGAGTCGCTGAGGGGAACGCGCATTGAGCATCAATAGACCACATTGGATTTGTCGGAATCGAGTAATCTCTTTCGTGATACGTCGCAGAATTAAACTGTTCTGCATACGCACTGATTCTTCCACGTTTGTTGTTCTTTAAATCCATGACAAACTCTAGCTTCTCATTGCATATGCCTTCTGGGTCATGGATGAACCCACCACTATCTGACATGGTGACAACAATTCCGCCGAGTTGATTAATCTTCTCAGTTGTAAACTGCGCAACATTACCTGAACCAGAAACGAGGCAACGCTTCCCATCCATTGAATCACCTCGGGTACTGAGCATTTCTTCAGCAAAATACACCGCGCCGTAACCAGTTGCTTCCGGTCTAATCTTAGAGCCACCCCAATTGATGTCTCTGCCTGTCATGACGCCGACAAACTCATTTTTCAATCGCTTATATTGACCAAACAGGAAACCAATCTCTCGTCCACCAACTCCAATATCACCAGCAGGAATATCCGTGTTGTGCCCAATGTGTCTAAAGAGTTCTGACATGAATGATTGACAAAATCGCATGACTTCACCATCGCTTTTCCCCTTTGGGTCAAAGTCAGCGCCGCCTTTGCCGCCCCCCATCGGTAGAGTCGTCAAACTATTTTTGAAAATCTGTTCAAAGCCAAGAAACTTAAGAATACTTAAGTTCACAGATGGGTGGAATCGAAGGCCGCCTTTGTAAGGACCAATTGCGCTGTTAAACTCAACTCTACACCCCTTGTTCACTTGGACGTTTCCACTGTCATCAACCCAAGGAACTCTAAACTGAATGATCCGTTCGGGTTCGACAAGTCTGCCGAGAATATTCGTTTCTACGTATTCAGGTTTTTTCTCTAAAACTGGCCCAAGTGAAACAACGACTTCTTGAACTGCTTGGATGAACTCCGGTTGATGGGGGTTCCTTAGACTCAAGTCATTCATAAAGTCATTCATTGATGAGCACGCGTTTCCGACGCAAGTTGATGTCATTCAGATAAATCCTTATGTCAATGTGAATAAGTAAAAGATGGTACCCTGCACACAATCAAAATGGAACACCTTAATCAAGATAATCGAGTCCCAGATGACCTGCTCAAACTGAGGGCGAGAATTGATGAGATTGACCACAAGATGCTTGATCTGCTCATCAAGCGAAATGAGGTGATTAAAGAGGTCGCTTCGGTAAAACAGAAAACTGGCTTTGGCATCAGGGACTTCACTCGAGAAAGAGAATTGCTCGAAAATCGAGGAAATCTAGGTGAGGAAGGCGGCCTAAGGCGTGAAGTCATCGAAAGTTTGTTTCGGGTCATTCTGTGGGCAAGTCGAGATAAGCAAGCATCGCTCAATGCAGCGTTGCCTGCTGAGGTTGATGTCAAAACAATTGGAATCATCGGTGGCTTAGGCGGCATTGGCTCTCTTCTGAAGAAAATGTTTGAAGAGATTGGGCACACTGTCCTTATTGCAGATGTTGGCACTCAGTTGTCGAACGCTGAAGTTGCAAACCAATCTGACGTAGTCGTGATTGCCGTTCCCATTGAAGTCACTCTTACAGTCATCGAAGAGATTGGCCCCCACTGTAAAGAAGACGCTTTACTCTTAGACGTTACTTCTACGAAAACAGCACCGGTGGCAGCGATGTGCAACAAAGCAACTTGCAGTGTTGTCGGGACTCACCCCCTCTTTGGTCCAAGTGTTCACTCGCTGCAAGGTCAGCGCATCGCACTCGTTCCTGAACGAGTCACAGATGAATGGCTCAGTTGGCTTGAACAACTCTTTAGCGCCAGAGGTCTGTCTGTCATTATGACAACTGCGAAAGAACATGACGAAGCGATGGGTATTGTTCAAGTGCTCACACATCAAGCAACTGAAATCCTTGGCAGGACAATCCAACGGTTGCAAGTTGACATCCCTAAAACACTTGAGTTTACTTCACCAATCTACCTTATTGACATGCTCATGGCGGCTCGACATTTTGCACAGTCCTCAGAGTTGTATGCATCGATTCAAATGTCTAATCCAGAAACATCTAAAGTGCTTGACGCACTTCGAACGTCCGGTGAAGAGTTGAGAATGATTGTTGAATCAAATGATCGGGAGGCATTCAACACATTGTTTGAAGAAGTTCACGAATACTTTGGTTCATTCTCTGAACAAGCACTCGAACAATCTAGTTTCCTCATCGACCGACTTGTTGAACGGGGATAACTATTCCACTTGTTCAAGCACAACGCCATCGTCTGTGGTTTGCGTTGTGACTTCCTTACCAACAAGAAAATCCGCATCCCAGTACGCTGAAACTTCTACACGGTGCGTCATGCCCGTAGCGTCTTCGATTTCTGCAGTCACAACTTGAGGCTTTGATGTGTCAACATTGAGCGTGGCTTCAGATTCTGAAGTATTCCAGTGTAAGGCGAGCAATTTGCCCTCAATATGTACGTTCTCTGCCATGTCTTTATTGTAGCCCGCAAGAGCATTTTCATTACCCCATTTTGTGAACCATTTGTAAAATGTGCCGTATCAGACCTCTATGACAACTTTTAATCAAACGGAAGGTTTTAACCAAACGATGTCAAATCCATCACATACAGACATTCAATCATTAAGTGAAGAAGTCAAACTTGCAAGTGATCCCTTTACGACCCTCAAAGATGCAATGCAAGCAGTCATTGTTGGGCAAGATGCACTTCTGCATCGCATGTTTATTGGACTCCTTGCAAATGGACACCTTTTGATTGAGGGCGTCCCCGGCCTTGCAAAAACACTTGCAGTGTCAAGTTTAGCAAAGGGCTTAAACACAACGTTTCAACGACTTCAATTCACACCAGACCTTTTGCCAGCTGACTTAACAGGAACGATGATGTACAGGCAAGACTCAGGCGAGTTTGTCGTGAACAAAGGCCCCATTTTTTCGAGCATCATCCTTGCAGATGAAATCAATCGCGCGCCAGCAAAGGTTCAGTCTGCTTTGCTTGAAGCGATGCAAGAACGGCAAGTCACATTCGCTTCTGAAACGCACAAACTTCCCGACCCATTTTTAGTTCTCGCGACACAAAACCCTATCGAACAAGAAGGCACTTACCCCCTACCAGAAGCGCAAGTAGACCGCTTTATGCTCAAAGTGCTCGTAGATTATCCAACGCATGATGAAGAACGAGAAATTCTCAATCGAATGGCAAAGACAACGAGTAACACCGATGTCGAATGTGTCATACAACCAGAATCAATAGCGCGTGCAAGATCGCTTGTAGACCAAATTTATGTTGATGAAAACATCGCTGATTACATCGTCAACATTGTCCAGACAACGCGTACACCAGAAGTCGTTTCAGATGATTTTGCAGTCTTTGTTGACAACGGCGCTTCGCCTCGCGCGACGCTTGCCTTGACCCTTTGTGCGAAAGCAAACGCTTTTCTAGAAGGACGTGGCTATGTCATTCCACAAGATGTCAAGGATATGGCTCATGATGTGCTCAGGCACCGTGTCACAACTTCGTATGAAGCAGAAGCTGAAGGTGTTACATCAGACAACATCATTTCTTCAATCCTCAATTTTGTAAAGGTTCCGTAATCGGTTTTCGTCACTGATGATTCCCCAAGAACTATTCAAAAAGGTTCGGCGGATTGAACTGAGGACCTCACGACTTGTAGACGACGTCCTTGCTGGGAGTTACCACTCAGCATTTAAGGGGCGCGGCATGGAGTTTGAAGA
>JAERSY010000051.1 GCA_016845245.1 Phycisphaerae bacterium | reverse complement strand
CTTCTGGCCTTGCAATTGCCATTGTTTGAGCGAGTTCGATGTCACTTATCAGTAACCGCTTCGCATCGCCTAAGCTTGATTTAGCAGCGTCTCCAAGCAGGGGAATGACTAGGGAGCAACTCAATACCAATATAGAGATTGCAAGTAGAAGTTCAATTGTTGAGTAACCACGTCTCATCATTTACGCTTAAATCTATTTCCTGCAGTAGAGACTCTTGTTTGCGATTGTCTGCACGCCTCTGTTTCCCATTCTCGTGCATCAAATCCATATGCAATAAACTGATAAACAACTTCATTTGGCCTCTTTGTTGGAGTGTTTAGCCAGTTCCTACCTGAAAAGTAATCCGCATCATCATCGTTTTCGGCATACTGATCTTGTAATGCTGAAATTGTGTGCGAATCAAGATTGTTCATTCGCTTAAGCTCGGAGACCATTTCACCGCGCTCGTCATATAGAAGTCCATCTGGATTTGCATATCCACCATGGTCGAGCAGTTGATCATAGTACAGTCGTGAAGCGCCATTAAGAGATACTTCGCCCGCCGCAACTCTTCCGCACAGCGTTGACTGTTCACTCATTTCGTAGAACGCATTCGGAGCGTACACTTCACCTTTTATCATTGAGTCACCGCGAATGTCCCAATCGTTCTGTTCGTTGCTATAGAGTTTTACTCGTGACGGGTCCATCCATGATCGAATAGATTTGTTTGCATCACCAATGTAACCAGAATCAATCTCTACATCACTTTCTGCGTGAATGGTTAAGGTCGCGTCATCATCGAGAATGATATCTGCATTGTCAATCATAAATGTTTCACTAATTGTTAAGACGACATCTCCTGAAATGTAAAGTTCGTCACCTTCAATGAGGTGTAACTCGTTAAGCGTGTAGTTCCCTTCAGTAATAGTTTGCTTGTTTGAATGTTGGTATTCAGGAATGCGTTTTGTGAATGCCTGTGTCCACCGAGATTTCCAAGTGTTTTTTAACTGTTTTTTTGGCTTACTTGAATCAAGTTTGAGCGCCTTCATTGAATCTGCACATGGTGTTGGTGCGAGAAGTAGTTTTGGTGTATCGCTAAAAGTGTTTACTTTTGAACGAGTCGTTGAGAGCATCGAAGACGCATTTTTGGGACCATGAATCTCAACAGAGCGAAGGGGGCGTGTGGAACGAATGGATAAGGGTTGAGTCGAGAGTGTTCCCATCCTTACATTTGAATCACGTGAAGCCCCAGGTGACGCAGCCCAACGTTGAACAGTTGAGACATCTTGAATGCGAATGTCTGTATTTGCGAAGACTGCAAACTCGCTGAAGTCGACATCGAATTCATTTTCGTTTTCAATGACAGTTGCGCGGGCCAGCATTTCTTGAGTGACTCCATCAACGGTTGAGCGAATCGTTAACTCAACATTCGATGCGTCAGTTGTAGGGGGTAGATTTGTATCGCTATCAGTGATTGTGATTGAAAACTTACTTTCGCCAAAAACAAAATCGTTTAGGATGACGCCGTCCACATGTTGGGTGCGCCAGTCAAAATCGGTTTCTAAAATGGCAATCGCTAGCTCTACGCCTGTTTCTGCGCTCATTCGCGCTTTCGCAGCTCGTTGGACATTTTCACTAATCGCAATGGAGTTGCTTCGTGAACCAAAATATGCGACTGCCATGCCACCAGTAACGAGCACAGTAATCATGACGAGCATGAGCGCGACGCCACGACGTTGATAATGTTGTGCGTGTTTAATCTTCATTCCGTACCCTCAATTGGTTGTAGATGTTGACGAATCACTTCGTCGACAACAAGTGCTTTGGTCTCGCCTAGCGTAGAGCTCAGCTTAAACTCGAATGAAATCATCGTTGTTTCAATCGGATTGTCCTTGTTAAACCACAATTGACACTCTTTAATCTGATCTGCTGCTGTAATGGAAGTCACAAAGCCCATCGCATCAAAGGTGTTTCGCAACTGATTAAAGTCTGTGGAGTCATCGCACTCAATATCATTTCTTGTTGTCGTTTCTTCATCCCAGTTTGAGGGGAATGAAACAAATGACACTTCGATAAGTTCTTTATCAGGATTGAATGCAACCCACCGTACTTCAGAGGCGTGAACAGTGTTACTTTCTCGCTGGTCATTCATCCAAAGCGTGAAGGTTGTTGGGGTAGAAGCGAGCACGCAACGCGCTGGTGAAACGTACGCGCTAAGCCGAGTCTTCAATGTGGAGAGTCTGATTGAAGATTGGCGCCCGTCTTCTTTTGAGGTGATGCCGCTCGTCACAGCACCCATGAGAGTGACGACTGAAAGCCCTATGACAGAACTCACGCTAAGTGCGATGAGCAGTTCAACGAATGTAAACCCGCGCCTATTCATGATGATGGCTCCGGCACAAACTTAGACACTTCACTGACCACTTCGTTTTGTTGATTAAATGCTGTGACAGTCACGTGCTTGCCTACGATGTTAATCTCAAGCGGGTCGATGAGTACTTCGCTATCTTCAACGCTTACAGAGCGGCCGAGGAGTGCAAAGTCGCCATCAAGAAGATTGCCAGAAGGGGTGGTCATTGAACCGGCCTCTTCTCGGAAGCCGTTCCACAATTCAATAGACTCGTACGACTCAACTGTGATTTGTGACATGAGAGACTCTGAAGCAACCGCACCAACAATGGCTTGTCTTGCTGCAAGCGATTGCTTTTGCCCAGCAACGATGGCAGAAGTAATCGCTGCGATGGCAACAGTTAAGATGCCAACTGCAATCATTACTTCCATCATGGCAAGACCACGCAATGTGGGTTGAGTGCTTCGAGTGTCCATAAAATACTCAATCGATTGGTTACAGGTCTCGCTTCTTTGAGATGACAAAAAAAACAGAAAAATAAGGTCTCGATGTAAACAAACCGCCCTAATTGCCCAAAACAACAACGAATCTGTCCGATAACTAAGTCGATTTTGAATGTTAACCTTTGCTGTTACAGGGGAGGTATGTGATTAAGATACCCCTATCTCTGATCGCTGAAATCGCTACCTAGCCATGCCTCTCATACCAAAACGATTCTATTCCTACCTCATCTTAGATGTGTTAAAGCAGTTTGGGATTACTGCGATGATTCTTGTTGTTGTCATTGCGTTTGGTGCTGCGATCAAACCACTATCAAGCGATCAGCTTCTGTCTGGCTGGGATACAGTGAAATATCTACTTCTCGCAATTGTGCCGATGTTGCAGTTTGCCATTCCGTTCTCTGCAGCATTTGCAACAACGCTTGTTCTACACAGAATGAGTCAAGACAATGAAATCACTGCAATTGCGTTAAGCGGTCAATCGTATGTTCGAATCTTATCCCCAGTAATTGCCTTTGGTGTTTGTTTAACAATCACATTGGTAGTGTTGACACAATTGGTGATTCCGAAGTTCGTTGGCATGATGGCGACTGCTATGACAGCGGACCTTCCGAAACTCTTAACGCAATCAATCAAACAACACACGCCGTTCGTCCAAGGTGATTTAGTCATTTGGGCTGAAGACATTTATCTAGACCAAGACAACGCTGACGACAGAATGGTGCTCGAACACGTCGCAGTCGCAAAGCGAGATAAATCTGGCGAAGCCGAGATGTACCTCACAGCATCTGCAGCACTCGTCGATGTTGAACGAGTCGATTCCTCTTCATCATTGTATGTCATGGCTAAAGATGCAACACAGTGGACGCGAGGTGAGGGAAATGCTGGCGTCTTACGTGGCGCTAAAAAAACCAACGTCATGCAAGGCATAGAGCTTCCTTCAATTGCACATGCTCGTCCATCATCGCTTTCGATGTTTGAACTGCTCGCACTAACAGAAAATGAAAGAGCATTCCCAGAAGTAAACCACGCGGCACTGCATCTTCAATCGACGTTAGAAAAGAAAACGATTCTTGAAGCGATGTCAAGCACGATTTCCAACAACGATGAATTGGTCTTACATAGCCAGAGTGGTGGACGGACTTTTGCACTTAGAGCAAATAGACTTGTTGGGAACAACTTTAAGGGTGATGTAACAATCAATGTCACAAATGCAACAGGAGACGAGACAAAACTCGTCCCATCGAGTGTACGAACCATCTTTGACACAAATGAAGAGGGATTCGTTAATTCAGTGACACTTCAGATGAAAAACGTTCTTGTTGGTGCTGGCGAAGAAGGTGAAAATGTACGCAGTGAATTGGTGATACCCAACCTGAGTATTGAAGGCATGGCGTTTCACTCAGGAGAGATTCAGAGCGTTGCTGAACTCATTGAACAGACTGAGGGCGAAGAGAAAGGCACTGTGCACGCAGCACGCAAGCGGTTAGATACTTCCCTAACAAACATGCATAATCAAATCTTAGGCAGGGTTAACCAGCGTTTTGCATTAAGTTTGTTACCCCTCCTCATCGTCTTATTAGGAAGTGTGATGGCAATTCGAAATGCAACCCTGCCTCCACTCGTGGTGTATTCAAAAGTGTTCGGACCAGCAATTGTTGCACTCTTGCTTGTGTTCGCTGGCGGTCAAATGGTTCGCGATAATCGAATCGTCCAAGGATTCATCGTGATGTGGTGCGGAAATCTTGTTGTGATGGCGATGGTGCTAAGGCACTGGCTCATTCTGAGGAAAACATGATGTCATTTCTGTTTAAACACATCATGAAAAGAACACTGCTGAATTTCATCATTCTGTTTGTGTTGTTTTATGTGCTCGGCGCAGTCATTGACATCATTGTGAATCTTGATGAGTTTGATAAAGCAGCAAGGTTGCTTGCAAAAGATGATGGGTTAGTCAGCAGGGTGGTCGCGCTATGCATGGTCGCGTTTAAATTTGAAGGACCTCGTTTTTTCCAAGTGTTTGCGTATCTTCATGGAGTTATTGCAATTGGAGCGATGGCTTTTACTGCTTCAACAATGTGGAAATCACGCGAGTTTGTTGCGATGATGGCTGCGGGAATAAGTTTACGCCGAGTTGCTGCACCATTCATCATAGTTTCTGTGTTTGTCAGCATGCTCGCGCTTGCAAACCAAGAATACATGCTTCCTGAAGTAGCGCCTGCACTGTTACGAGAACACCATGAATCAAGCAAGGATTCTGCAAGTAGTTTCGCTGTGCCGTTTACGCCAGACAAGAATGGCACACTGCTCATTGCACCAAGGTTTAATCCGTCGATTGGTGAGCTTGAAAAACCAGCATTCTTGATTCGCGATTCTCGCGGCAGAATGGTACGGCAAGTCAAAGCAACAAATGCGCTTTGGGACGAGCAATCAAATAGTGGTTGGGTGTTGCAAAATGGTAAAGCAATCAACATTCAGTTCGACGAAGAAACAGAGTCAGCTGAGATTTCATCACCAGAACAGATTGAGTTTTTCGCAACCGATTTATCCCCACATATTTTGACGCTCCATCGATATGGCCAGTTTGTGAGCATGTTAAGCATGTCTCAATTGGACAGCATGTTGGACTCAGCGGGCACATTTGATAAGCCCCTGTTAAAACGGCATTGGTATGCGAGATTCGCAACAATCATTTTGAACGCGATGGCGATGATTATTGTGATTCCACTCTTTGTCACACGAGATGAAATTGCGCTATCGAAACAAGCGGTCTTATGTGGTGGTATTAGCATCCTCATCTTGTTCGGTGGGGTTGTCTTTATGCTTATGCCAATTGGTGGATTGCCATCAATGGTGAGCGTCTTCCTTCCAACCATTGTGTTGTTGCCAATTGCACTTATTCGTTTAGTGACGATTCGAACGTAACGCCTCTCTCAAGGTGTCATCGTAAATCGTTGGCTGATAAGTCTGAAGAATTTGCTCAGTAAGCCGGTCCATTTTGAGCCGTTCCAGTGCTCTTTTTGCAACCAGTGAGACTTCTTCTTTCACTGACTCTAATGCGAGACCACTGCCAGTTTGTTCATCTTGTTTGAACGCGATGACCCATGCCTCATCCATGAGAAATGGGGATGAATACGAACCAAGCTTTAACGATTTCACTTGCTCTCTTAATGGAGCTGGCCACTTTGGATCAGCGTACACCACACTCCCGATCAATCCGCCATTTGCTTTCGATGGGTCAACTGAATGGTTCTTGGCAACGTCACTAAAGGACTGCCCCTTTTGTAGTGCATCAAGTGCTTTATGGATATCTTCTCGAGAATTGCAAATCACTACACATGTTGCTGCAGAAGGGCCGTGCAGGATGTGGTACATCCGTTCGATGGCTTCGTCCGTCACATGCACACTGTTTGCAACAAGTTTTCGCAACCCAGCATTCCGTCTGATTAACTGTTCTACCTGTTGCTCTGAAAGCGATCGCGTTTCCCATAGCACATCGAAGATATCGTCGAACTGCTCGACCTTAAACGCTTCAACAAGCAGCGCACGTTCATGATGTAAGTCACTTGCATTGATTGCGATGTCTAGTCGCTCAAGTTCTTTCGCGATGCCAATATCTAACACAGCTTCATCAAGCGCTTGTTGCCCATTCATATGAATGAGTGTCTGCCAGAGTTCATTTCGACGGATTGGAATATCTTCGACGATTGCGATAATCTTCGATTCTTCAGCAACAGGCGAAATCGAAAACTTTTCGGTTGACAGTGCATTGCCACAACTCATCAAGGCAAGGCAGAATGTTGTCGCTACAATGCGTTTCATGTCTAAGCAAAGGATACTCGTCTGTCCCATTTGTGGGGAGACTCAGCCAGAAAGTTCTTTATGTACTGCATGTGGCGTTTCCCTCGTCAAAGATAAACTCCTCATTGCAGAGGGGGGGATTGGTCCTTGGTGGGTGCGTGATGAAGAATTGCCACATAATCCCGGCATGACGTATGATCATCTTGCAGACATGGCAAGGCGTGGCAAGGTTGAACGTCACACCTTACTTCGCGGGCCAACGACAAGGCAACTCTGGACCGTAGCTCGCAGAGTTGCTGGAATTGCTCATCTGTTAGAGCGCTGCCACGAGTGTGGCACGCATGTCAATCCGAAAGACCGTGCTTGCCCAGAATGCAACGTGTCGTTCCTTGCATATCGTGACCGCAATAATTTAGGGTTAGAAGAATCAGAACCATCGCAAGGGGAGATTGATGGCATGTCTTCATTCCTTAATGACACGATGATTTTGAATACAACATCAAAACCACTTTCAATGCCTGAGCGGAAAACCTCAGAACCTTCAGAGCCGCACGAAGATGGTGTAGGGTCCCCTCAATTTAGAGCAGTCCAGCGGCGACTTGAGTCAACGCTGAGAGCGAAGCGGAATTTGACTATTGCGCTTGTCATCATTGCCCTGATTGCTGCTGGGCTTGGATTCATGGCATTCACGTAACGACTTTCCGTTATAGGACTTTAATGGTCCCGAATTCATTTTTGATTATCGAACTTTAGGGAAAGTAGCCGATGGCACATCGACCGCGTTTCTTTGCGGCCATGTTGTGCCATCGGTTCACACAACATGCCTCGGACAGGAAGTCGCCCACGCCGTAGTGGGGCACCGAAGGAATTTCGGAACCGCGTAAGGATTGTGCTTTTATGAAGGTACAAACGACTCGATTTGGATCAGTCGAAGTTGACGACAGTCGAATTTTAGAATTTACAAATGGTTTATTGGGGTTCTCAAGCTATACGCAATATGCTTTGTTACAGCCGGATGACGATGGACTCTTTTTCTGGTTGCAATCGACAGAAGCTCCTGAGTTAGCATTTGTCGTCACTGATCCAGCGACGTGGGTGCCAGACTACCAAGCGACCGTTCGAAAAGAACAAATGGAAGAACTCAGTCTCGAAACGCTAGAAACCGCACAAACTTTTGTCATCGTGAATAAGTATAACAACTCCTTAACAGTAAATTTGCAAGGACCAATCGTGGTGAACTTATCAAACCACCACGCAATGCAACTTGTGCTTGCAGATAAACGATGGACGACTCGCCATGAAGTGGTGAAGTTGGCTTCGCAGGAACGACTAACCGCGTAACAACTCTCGCTCAGGGAAGGGCGAGTGCCGCATTGCGGCTGACATTGAGGAAGGATCCGTACTATGCTGGTGTTATCACGGCACAAAGATGAAACGATCATGATTGGTGACGATATCGAACTCACAGTTGTCGATATCAGAGGCGATAAAGTGCGTTTGGGAATCAAAGCTCCGTCGACTATTCCTGTTCACCGAAAGGAAGTCTATGAAGCCATCAGAGTTGAGAACGAGGGCGCTTCAGCATCATTCAAACAAGACGATTTGAATGAATTCAAGCCCCCAAAGATTGCAGGGATGTGACTTTAGCTCAGAGACTCTTTTGTGAGTTTCTTAGAGAGTTCAACACCGGGTTGATTGTAGGGGTTGAGTTGTAACATTCGCCCAGCGATTGCAACGGTGATTTGCCATAAGGCGATAAATTGACCAATCGAATATGCGTCGAGGCGAGGCAAAGTGAGCGTGAATGTTTCTTGCCCGGCTTCCCTTAATGAGGTGTCAGTTGATGATTGCTGGGCATCGATAAGTTGTTTAAGTGATTTTCCTTTGAGCCACTCAAACTGCTCGCTCATGACGTTGTGACCTAACTCAATGTCAACACTTTCGCTCACCATGACGAACCCAATGACTTTATCGAGGGGTCCTTCTTGCCAAAGTTGAAGGGTGCTGTGCTGATCAGTTGCGCCAAGTGCGCTGACTGGGGTCGGTCCAACGCGGTTGCCTTCTTGGTTAATCTTTCCGAGCGATTCCGCCCAAAGTTGAACATACCAATGTGAGAAACAAGTTAACGCGTTGCTATATGGCATGAGCACATGAGTGATCCTGCCCGATTCGTACGCTTCTACTAAAAAGTGGGCAAGGTTGAGTGCGGGATTATCTTCTTCTTGTCTACACAGTGCATCCATCTCTCGAGCGCCGCAGAGAAGCGCTTCACAATCAATGTTACAAAGAAGAGCGGGCAGTAAGCCAACGCTTGAGAGAACGCTGAATCGCCCTCCAACGCCCTGTGGAACTGGTAGCGTTGCCCAACTATTCTTTACAGCATACGCATGGAGTTCTGAATAGACTTCGGTAATGGCAACGTACGTTGCTTGTGGTAATGCTTGCTGTGCCACCATCTGTAAAGCAGCAATCTCGGTAGTAGAGCCCGATTTTGAAATGACTACAACGACAGTTTCGTCGCCAGTAGGATTCGCTTCTCTTATGTGTTGCAATGTCTGCTGTACGAACGATGGGTCGACGTTGTCTAACACTGATACCGATGGCGATTGGTTGCTAGTACAGAGCGATTGGTAAAGCGCTTTGAATCCCAGTGCTGAGCCACCAATGCCGATGACAAGCAATTGCGAGCATTGCCCAATTGATTGAACGACTGCGTTTATTTCTTCGAGTTGGGCATCAGCAACATCTTCATGCCACAAATGACGCCATACTTCATCATTTGTTCCTGCAGACTCATTTGCCGCTCTAAGGGCTCGCAATCCGCGGTCAGATACAACAAACTCTCTTGAGAACTCAATCTTCATATAGGTTATATGCACTTACTGAGTGCGTGTTCAAGGTCCGCTATAAGGTCGCCACAATGCTCAATACCAACGCTTATTCGAATAAGGCCGTCATCTATACCAAGCGACTGTCTGACATTGGGTTCAACAGATGCGTGTGTCATGATGGCGGGGTGCTCAATCAGTGATTCAACACCTCCAAGAGATTCAGCAAGTGAGAAGATTGACACATTTTCGAGGAACGTTTTCGATGCTTCTAATCCGCCTTCGAGAATGAACGTAATCATGCCGCCACCAGCAACCGTTCCATCAATCAACATTTGCTTTTGAGCGATGTCGTGTTGTGGATGTGATGGGAGACTTGGATAGATTACTTTTTGAACACCCTTCTGTCCTTCTAACCAAGTTGCAATGTTGTGCGCGCTCTCACAATGTTGTTTCATTCGTAATGCGAGCGTTTTTATGCCACGGAGCACCATGTAGGAGTCAAACGGTCCAAGAACAGGACCAGCTGAGTTGTGTACAAACCGGATTCGTTCAGCGAGTTCTTTGTCACCTGTGACTAAGATGCCCGCAACAACGTCACTATGGCCCCCAAGATATTTAGTTGCTGAGTGCATGACGATGTCAAAACCAATATCTAATGGGTGTTGGAGTGCTGGTGTTGCAAAAGTGTTATCACAAGCAAGCAGAATTCCTTTGTCCTTCGCAAACTCTACGACCCCATGCAAATCAACGAGTTTGAGCATAGGATTTGTGGGAGTCTCAATCCAAATCAATTTGGTTTGTTCTGTGACCGCCGCTTTCAAATTGTCAAGTTTGGTTAAATCAGCGTATGTAAACTGAAGTCCCGCAGAGCGCATTTTGACTTTGTTAAACAAACGGTGCGTTCCGCCATACAAATCATCCATTGCCACAACATGATCGCCTGAGTCGAGTAGTTCAAGGACTGTGCTGACCGCCGCCATGCCACTTGATAGGGCGAACCCGCCAAATGAGGCATCATCAGTCTCCGTGAGCTGAGAGCCCTCTAAACGAGCGATACACCGTTCTAGAGCGTAGCGTGTCGGGTTATGGCTTCTTGTATATTCAAACCCCGAGTGCACGCCGGGTGAAGATTGGGCGTAGGTAGATGAAAGAAAAATCGGGGGCATCACTGCACCGGTCACTGGTTCAGGAGATTGCCCTGCGTGAATGACTTGAGATTCAAAGTGCTTGTCGTTGGTCATCTTGGTAACTGTTTTCTTAAATGATGAATGAGGTCAATTTTGGTCACGAGTCCAAGGAACGAACCATCGTCATCAATCACAATGGCAACTTTGTCTTCTTTGAACAATGGAACGAGCGAATCAATTGAATCTGTTGGTGACAACGTTGAAAGATTTGATGTCATGAACTCGCTCACTGGTTTAGAAAAGTTATCTTCGTTATTGTGGACTGCAAGCAGTACGTCACTCTCATCGATGATGCCAAGCACTTGATGGTCGCCATCTAGGATGGCGAGTTGACTAATGTCGTACAACTGCATCGTTTTAATCGCTTGAAGAAGGGGAACCGTAGGCGCAAGCGTATGGTCTTCTTTGACTGAGTGCCTTCGAGCGATAAGGTCTCTCAAATCACCATGCTTTTCCCGTTCGATAAACCCTTGGTCGAGCATCCAGTAATCATTGAACATCTTGTTGAGATATTTTGAACCGTGGTCACACGCAAATGTCACAACTCGCTTCGGTTCAGTCTGGTTCTTGCACCATCTCAGCGCGGCAGCTGTGAGTGTGCCAGTTGATGAACCGACGAGCAGTCCTTCCTTGTTCAGGAGTTCGCGAGCGGTTTCAAATGCAACCTTGTCATCAATCCAATACGCTTCAGTGACAAGTGAGAGATCTGTGATTGAAGGCACAAAGTCTTCTCCAATACCCTCGACGAGCCATGAGCCAGCTGGTACTTGTTTACCTTCATTAACGAGCGGCGCAAGGACTGAGCCAGTTGGGTCAGCAAGGATGATTTCGATATCAGGATTCTTTTCGCGTAGGTATGAACCAACACCAGTTATGGTTCCGCCTGAGCCAACACCCATGATGATTGCATCGATGTTCCCTTCCATCTGTTCCCAAATTTCGGGTCCAGTTGATTGATAATGAGCGGCAACATTTGCATCGTTTGAAAACTGATTGACAAAGTACCATCCATTTTCCTCAGCAAGCCGAGCAGCGACTTCTTGATAGTACTCAGGGTGTCCCTTCTCGACATCACTGCGAGCCATGACTACGTCTGAACCCATCGCTCTTAAGTGAGCAATCTTCCCTTCACTCATCTTGTCCGGAACGACGACGGTAATGTCATACCCTTTTTGAGTGGCTACGAGTGCGAGGGCTATACCAGTATTGCCCGCAGTCGCTTCGATGATGCGAACGCCTTCTCGTAGGTGTCCTTCATCTTCTGCTTTTTGAATCATCGTGAGGGCTATTCGATCTTTGATTGATTGGCCCGGATTCTGGGACTCGAGTTTGAGAAACAAGTCACATGACCCCGTATCAACCGAGTGCGTTTTAAGCATTGGGGTTGAGCCGATGAGGTCTAAAATTGATGGGACTACAGTCGTTTGGGTTGTCGGGCTTTGCTGCATATTGGTATTGTAAAAAGAAACAGAGGGCCACGCTTCAGCGGGGCCCTCTGTAAAAGGAACATATTTGGTATCAAATTATTTAGCGAGTTTGTCTCGGCCTCTGATGCCATCTTTTGTATGAGTGTGACCAGACCAGTTTACCCAGTCAGTTGCGTGGCCAGCGTAGTAGCCTTCTGGGTCAAAACTCATATCTTTGAGCCAAAGACCTTGGTTGTTGTATGGGTCTTCTTCAGCGACTCGATCACTGTCAGCTGCACAATCTGAAGTGTTCAAGATTGTTGTTGAGCCGTCAGCAAGTACTGTAACTGGTTCTGAGTGACGTGAGCAGTTGAAGTGCTCTGGCTCACAACCATCCCAGCAACCGTCACCTGTGTCAAACCAAGTGCCGAACTGCCAGTTGACACCACATTCGTTGTTGTCAACGTTTTGTAGCCAGTTGTGTTCCATCAACCATGTTTTATGTGATGGATATTTTGCTTGGTCAGTTGATGGTGGTTTGAAACCACGTGGGATGTTCATTGGGTCTTGTGGCAACTTGCCAGCAAGTGCGTTCCACTGATAGACAGCAGGGCTGTACATCATCGCAGGTGAGATGCAGTAACTTGAAGGTGCAAGAAGCATGTTTGACTTGTAAACGTGCCAGCCACCAAGGTAGCCGTGATTTTCAGCCATTGAACTTGATGGGCAGTAAGAACCTGCATAGTTTTCGCATTCTTTCATCGCTCGAAGTGGAACAACGTCTTTTGGTGCAAAGTATGCATCGTGACGAGGTTGACCGTTCATGTAAACAGCGACTTGACCAGCGTTTGGATATCGCCATACGCCGTAGCCACGCTTGCCTGTTGAGCTTGTTGTGTTACCACTGTTGAAACAGTATGGTGCAATACCACCTGTTTCGAGCCCACCATTTTGGAATGTGTAAGCTACGTAAAACACATATGGTGCCGCTGATCCTGGAATTGCGAAGTCACCACATTCGATACCGAGTGGGTTTGGACCTTCGAGTTCATCGATGGCATCGCCAATATCCATACCAGTTCTGTTACCACTAGAAAGGTTATCTGGTGCTGTACTAAAGTTTCTGTCGTTATGATCTGATGCGTAGTTCGCAAGCGCGATCATAACTTGGTGTGAGTTTGATTTTGATTGTGTTACTTTGGCAGAGTCACGAGCTTTTTGAACAGCTGGGACCAAAATGCCAATAAGGAGCGCGATGATCGAGATGACCACGAGCAATTCTACGATTGTGAAACCGAAGGGTCTGTTTTTCTTATCCATGTTTCTAAGTTCCTTTACATGCGAATTCATACAATGAGATACGCATTCTTTGAGGGAAGGGTTCAACACTTCCATCCCTCTGTGTGAAAATTGTCGACAGCACCATGAACTGTCATTCTGCAGGTCGAAGACATGCGGTTGAGACCTGACAGGATACCACGAGGCAATGTTTGCTCGTTCAACCAAGTGTATGATTGGGGAAAAAAAGTGATTCGCCAAGCATTTTTTAGGCAAAAAATGATGAAAAACTTCATTTAGTCTAAAAATTGGGCCAAAATCACGCTTCTTGTGCAATTTTTTGACCTTCTGGGGTCAGTTTTCGACCTTGCCTTGTGCGTGCAAGCAGACCAATTTGAAGGAGATAGGGCTCAACAACATCTTCAAGCGTGCCCGCATCTTCACCCATTGTTGCGGCAATGGCTTCAACACCGACCGGTCCACCTTCATACACAGACCAAATCGTTTGCAAATACATGCGATCAAGTTGGTCAAGCCCAGCGTCATCAATGCCTTCAAGGGCGAGGGCATTATTGACAACCTCAATCGTGCATTCGCCTTGGGTTTTCACAAGAGCAAAATCTTGAACTCTTCTAAGGAGGCGAAGTGCAATTCGTGGCGTGCCTCTACTCCTTGAAGCGATTCGCGTGAGTGCGTCTCTATCGATGTTCTTAAAACTGAGGAGCGCAATGGCTTGTTCAAGAATATCTGTGAGTTCATCGCAGTCGTAGTAACGGATATTGTGAACTAACCCAAAGCGACTTCTAAGCGCTCCTGTCAACAAGCCGGCTCTTGTCGTAGCGCCAATGAGTGTAAAAGGTTGCAAGGCGTATGACACAACGCGTGCGTGCATGCCAGAGTCGAGCGTGAAATCAATCTTGTAATCTTCCATTGCGGGATAAATGTATTCTTCAACTGCTGCGGGCAATCGATGAATCTCATCAATGAACAAGACATCGTTCGGTTCCATTCTGGTAAGCGTTCCGACGAGGTCACTCCCTTTTGTTAGAGCAGGCCCCGAAGTAACCCATGCCTTAGAGCCAAGTTCATTTGCAATCACATGGGCGAGCGTTGTTTTGCCAAGGCCGGGTGGTCCGTAGAGGAGCGTGTGTTCCATTGGTCCTTTGCGAACTTTCGCGGCCTTCAGGGCAATGCCAAGACGTTCTTTAAGTTCAGTTTGTCCAAGGTAATGTTCTAAATCCTGTGGCCGAACAGAAGGCGTAGATGTCGGGGGCTTAGAAACATCATTCTTTTGTTCTAGAGGTGAAACAATTCTTTCTCGCGTCATCGGTATGCCTCAACCTTCCTATCGTCACTTCTGCTCATCATTCACCATCAAGCCCTCGTTGAATGCAAACGTCAGTTCGCTGTTGTGAAGAATCATTTCCCTTAAAGCGTGAACCAATATTGCTCTCCATCCTTGAGATAAAGGGCCTGTCTCTTCATTTGTTCCGGTTCGCAAGTCAAGATACCAATCGGTAAATGTTTGTCGATTTGAAACAAGGCCTGGCGCCATACTGTGTCCAACACAATACGCATTAAAAAGGGACCATGCGCCATCGAGTTCTTGTCTCATCTTTGGTTCTGATTCAATCTTCTGGGGTTTACGTAGTTTGACAGGTTCGATCGAATTCGAGTCTTCGATGCAACTCAAAATCTGTTCGCCATGTTGTACGGCAATGTGTTTAGGGAATCCTCTGATGTTGCTCATTTGATTCGAGTTTGTCACATTATTCTTTGCGAGATGCCAAACGCATTCGTTTGGAAAGACATCCTTTGGAGGAAGGTTTTTTTCTTTTGCAATAGAGTTTCGTAACACCACTAGAGCTTGAATTCGTTTCAGCTCTTTTGATTTAGGAGTCTTTGTGCCACAAACTTTTTTAACCGCTTGGTGCGTGTTAAATTCAAATGTATCACCGTCGCTAAACTTTATGCACTCATCACGGAGCCAATCTTCACGCTTTAGCGATTTGAGTTGAGAACGAAGATAGTCGTGCACTGCGATGAGATAGCGAACATCATCTGCAGCATAATGGAGTTGTCTTTTCGTCAGTGGCCTTGCATCCCACTGTGAAAACGTAAAGTGGCCTCCAACAGTGTGTTTAAGGATTGCACTAATCGTCTTCGTTAATGAGAGTGGCCAAGGGAACCCTGTAAATCCTAATGCAATCTGTGTATCGAATATGTTTTTTGGAACATCTTCATGTAGCCGGATAACAGGTTCAAAATCTTGTAACCCCGCGTGTACGATTGTGATAATCTCAGGATGACAGATTACCTCGTACAAGGGTGTTAAATCATCGACGAGAAATGGGTCAATGAGTGTGACGCCGTTCGTTGTTGCAACTTGGATCAAGCACGTATGTGCAAAATAAGAATCTTCACCAATAAACTCCGTGTCAAAAGCGAATATTTTCTCATCATGAATACCATCACAAAGTGCTTTGAGTTCATCGTTTGTTTCAATCAAACGATGCTTTTCTGTGCTTACAAGGGGGTGTCCTTGAAGAATGGGCGAGACAGTTCCCTCAGCGTGAGATTGAGAATGACTCTTTTGCCTGTGTTTTCTTCGGTGTGAGTTTTGGACGCCCATGATCAGTATGGTAACACGGGGGAACCAATTCCCCTAATCGTGCGTAAACATAATGGGGGAAGAGAAGAGGTGGCACGCATCGAGGCGGAGACGGAAGATCGTGTGTCATCGAAAAGGGACCCCGACGAGTCGGGGTCCCTTTTTATAAATCAAATCAGAATGTTGTGAGAATCAATATCCCATTCCATCCATTCCAGTTGGAACAGCAGGTGCATCCTCTTTGATGTCTGAGATTGCACAGTCAGTCGTTAACAACAAGCCACTAATGCTCGCTGCGTTCTGAATCGCAACTCGTTCAACTTTAGTTGGGACAATCACGCCTGAGTTATAAAGGTTCTCAATCTCACCAGTGAGACCATTGAATCCGTGAGCATCGTCAGTTGTGTCTGCAACTTTTTGAGCGATGATTGAACCGTCAAGGCCACAGTTTTCAGCGATTTGTTTGATTGGTGCCATGACAGCTCTTGAAAGGATGTCTACGCCAATCTTCTCATCGCCATGTGCCTGCTCAGCAGCTTTATCTAAAGCACGTCGTGCTCTGATGACTGCAGTGCCGCCACCTGGGAGGATACCCTCTTCAACAGCTGCTCTACACGCGTGCAATGCGTCTTCAACACGAGCTTTCTTTTCTTTCATTTCAACTTCAGTTGCAGCGCCAACATTAATTTGAGCAACACCACCCGCTAGTTTCGCGAGTCGTTCCTGCAACTTTTCAGCATCGTAATCAGAACTTGTGTTTTCGATTTGTGCACGAATTTGATCGATGCGGCCTTTGATGTCTGATGAATCTCCAGCGCCTTCAATAATCGTTGTTGAATCTTTGTCAATCGCCACCTTCTTTGCTCTGCCGAGTTGTGACAATTCAATGTTTTCAACGTTCATGCCGAGTTCTTCCATCACGGGCTCACCGCCAGTTAGGATTGCAATGTCTTGGAGCATCGCTTTTCGTCGATCACCAAAACCAGGTGCTTTAACAGCACACACTTTGATTGTCCCACGAAGTTTGTTGACAACAAGTGTCGCGAGTGCTTCTGCATCTACGTCTTCAGCAACGATGAGTAGTGCTTTCCCTGATTCTGCGACTTTTCCAAGTACTGGAAGGAGTTCTTTAGCGGAACTAATCTTCTTTTCGTGAATAAGGATGTAGCAATCTTCTAACATTGCTTCCATTGAGGCAGTGTCAGTGACAAAGTGAGGGCTGAGGAATCCTTTGTCGAATTGCATGCCTTCAACAAGTTCTACATCAGTATCGAGTGATTGACCTTCTTCAACTGTGATGACGCCATCTTTGCCAACTTTATCCATCGCCTTTGCAATGATGTTTCCAATTTCAGCATCTTGATTCGCCGCACACGTTCCAACTTGTGCGATTTCGCTTGAATCTTGAACGTCCTTTGACATTGATTGAAGTTCAGTAATTATCGCTTGGACGCCCAAGTCAATACCTCGCTTGACTTCGTTTGCATGTGCGCCAGCAGTGATGTTTTTAAGACCTTCTTTGAAAATCGCTTCAGCGTAAACAGTAGCAGTCGTTGTGCCATCGCCTGCTTCTCTAGAACAGTTCGACGCTACTTCCTTCACCATCTGAGCGCCCATGTTTTCATAAGCGTCTTCAAGTTCAATTTCTTTAGCAACAGTCACGCCGTCTTTGGTGACGTTTGGTGCACCAAACGACTTTTCAAGAATGACGACTCGCCCTGATGGTCCGAGTGTCGTTTTAACGGCCTTCGCTAACTTTTGAACGCCTTTGAGCATTTGCTCGCGAGCTTCAATATCAAATGCAATTTGTTTTGCAGTCATAGTGTTTGTTTCCTTTGATTACAGATCTTCTCGAACTTGCCATGCAGCTGAGACGTGAGAACTGTCTATCCAAATGTTGTTTTGTTTCGTGATTACATGAACGCCTTGTGTGCTTGTTAACTGTTCAACATACTCAACGTTCCGAATTTCAAGTGGTGAATCTTCTCCCCATAAGATGATTGACAACTCTTTATCAGTTCCAACCATGCCATTTAAGATTTCCATTAATGGTCCGCGTTCCATTAGTATTCCTTTTCTTTAAATCGTTACTCAATCACACCAAGAATGTCATCTTCAGTCATGATGAGATACTCTTGCTCATTGATTTTGATTTCAGTTCCTGCATACGAAGAGAAGATGACGTTGTCTCCCTCTTTCACAGTAAACGGAATTCGACTTCCAGTCTCTTGGTTGAGTCTACCGTTACCTACTGCAATGATTGTGCCTTCTTTCGGTTTATCCTTTGCTGATTCAGGTAGATAGATTCCACTCTCAGTTTGTTCAATAGCACCTGCTCGTTGAACAATCAGTTTCTCTCCAAGTGGTTTTACGTTCATGAAGTGTACTCCTCTTCGTTTGTGGCGGGATTCCACCGAGTTGTCGCAGGCCACCTGCCTGCGTAATGTCTTTTCATCGCTCGATGGAGTGCATCAAGCAGGGTTTCTAACATCGCCGGACGATCGACGACTGTAAATGCTCCTTCTTGCAGAGAGCGTGCCAAACTGCGAGCATTTTCACGAGCGGTTGATTGCCGCGGGCGAATGACAATTGTAGGGGGTTGGGGGGTCATTCTGCGTAGGAGTTGAAGAACTCTTTCTCCTCCGGCACGCCTCAAACCCTCGCCTTGTTTCAAGGGTATCGCGAGGTCAACGATGGCGATGTGAATGTCTTGCTCATCAATCATTTGAAGGGCTTCTTCACCTGTTTCTGCCTTTAAACTGCGAATACCGAAGGGTTCTAGCAGACGAGGCAACTGCCTGACCATTGTGTCTTGGCGCCATGAACCACACGTCAAGAGCAAGTTTAAACGCTCTTGATTTGAGGTTGTGGAGGGCTGTTTTGGGGCATTATTTCCCATCGCTTTTATTCTTACACGCAAAAACTATGCCGTTTTTTAACGTTCAAACCCCTGTCAATTGCCTTAAAAAGGCGGGTGAAACTGCCGTCTTGGCAGGTGCATAAATGCCATAAGGGTGATACGATTCTCCAACTTATGACCTATCAAGCAAATGCAACGCTCATACATTCAATTTTGGCTGGTGATGAAGCCAAAAGAACCCCCGTTGGAACTCAAGTGACTGTAAAAGGATGGGTCCGCTCAAGGAGAGACTCCAAGGCGGGTTTATCATTTATTCAGCTTTCTGACGGTTCATGCTTCAACATTCTGCAAGTCGTTGCGTCGAATGAACTTTCAAACTATGAGAGTGAGGTTCTTAACATCACAACTGGGGCATCGATTGAAGTCGATGGTGAACTTGTTGAATCGCAGGGCAAGGGCCAATCAGTTGAGTTACAAGCAACTGCAATTCGCGTCGTTGGTTTTGTGGAAGACCCAGACACTTATCCTGTTGCAGCTAAACGACATACATTTGAATATTTACGAACTGTCTCTCATTTAAGAACACGCACAAACACCTTCGCAGCGATTGCGAGAGTGCGAGATTCACTCGCACAAGCAGTCCACCGGTATTTTCACAACAACAGTTTCCTTTGGGTTCACACTCCGATTGTTACAGCGAGTGATTGTGAAGGTGCTGGAGAAATGTTTAGAGTCTCAACGCTTGACATGCTCAATGTGCCAAAAGGTGAAGATGGAAGTGTTGATTTTGAGAAAGACTTCTTTGGTAAAGAATCATTTCTGACTGTATCTGGTCAAATCAACGTTGAATCTTATGCATGCTCGTTGAGCAGAGTGTATACCTTTGGTCCAACATTCCGTGCTGAAAACTCGAACACCTCAAGGCACTTATCTGAGTTCTGGATGATTGAACCAGAAATTGCATTCGCAGACTTGCAAGATGATGCAGATTTAGCGGAAGACTTTTTGAAATCCATTTTTACAGACCTTCTTAATGAGCGTCCAGACGACATGGAGTTCTTCCAACAACGCATCGACAAGGGATGCATCGAGCGACTCGAAGGATTTGTTAACTCTAGTTTTGAGCGAATGGAATACACTGATGCAATCGCTGCACTTGAGAAGGCGCAAGACGAAGGGAAGAAGTTTGAGTTCCCTGTTTCATGGGGTTGTGATTTGCAGTCAGAACATGAACGCTGGTTAACTGAAGAACATGTTGGTAGACCTGTCGTCTTGATGAATTACCCCAAAGACATCAAGGCCTTTTACATGCGGCTTAATGACGACGAGAAAACAGTGGCGGCGATGGATGTTCTTGCGCCGGGTATAGGCGAAATCATTGGCGGTTCCCAGAGAGAAGAACGCTTAGATGTGTTAGACGCTCGGATCAGTGAGTGCGGTCTAGAACCAGAGCCATATTGGTGGTATCGAGATTTGCGCAAGTATGGAACCGTCCCACATGCTGGTTTTGGGCTTGGGTTTGAACGAACGATTATTTATGCAACAGGAATGACAAACATTCGTGACGTCATTCCATTCCCAAGAACCCCTAGAAACTGCGATTTTTAATACGTAAAGGGGGTTTTTACATATCGGAACTTCATTTTGGGAGCAATCCCTCGTCCGATATGGGAAGAAATCGCAGATTTGTCGAGCGCAGACAAAGGAACAATCGATTATCGAAGTGTCCTTGGTTCAGTTGCCAGTGACGGCGACCCAAGGACGCTGTCTTAGACAGTTTCGACATGCCTCGTGGATGTGAGGCGTAACAACGCAAAAGGGGTTTTGCCGTGAATTCAGAAACATTTATTGAAAAACTATTTCCGCTCCTCATTACTGGAGATCGCAAGTCAGCGAGATCATGTGTGAGTGAAGCAATCACAAGTGGATGGACACCAGAAGAAGTATCAGAGCATGGGTTCTGGCCAATCTTAGATTCAATCCAAACGCTCTATCGAAACGATCAAATGACAAGTGTTGCGCACCATTATGCAACACGTCTCCTTAGAAGCTTGGTCGATCAAATTCAAGCGGGCTATACACAACAATCATCAAACAATAAGCAAATGCTACTCTTCTGTGGTCCAAGCGAAGGTGATGATTTGGCAGCGCAAATCGTAGCGGACTTATGCGAAGCAGATGGATGGGAAGTGAAGTTCGGTGGCGGCGGTGTTCCAGCAGATGAAATCCTTGCTGAAACAAATGAGAGCAAACCAGACGCACTTTGCATGTTCTCATCAGCTCCAAGTGATGCTCCTCACATTCGAAACATCATCGATACAATCAAATCAATTGGCGCTTCACCACACACTCAAGTCGTCGTTGGTGGCGGACTCTTCAACAGAGTCGATGGACTCGCAGAAGAGATTGGGGCAGACCTTTGGGCTTGTTCCCCATCTGAACTCAAAGAGAAGATTATCTCAGAGTCGAACAGGCGTGCTCCGGAAGACCAGCGTACTGTTGGCCGTTCCATTCCAAAAGCAGCCTAAGCAACAAAAAAACAGGCATTACCCTATGACGCAGCAAGTTTTTATATCTTGCTGCGTTTTTGTTTGTTAGCATATTCCATTGGAAAGGAACGCAATATGAATATCATTTCAAAGCTCGCAATCTCACTCGTCGTCCTTATCTCACAGTTCATCGTTGTTTATTCAGCGACGGCTCAATCGATGCCAGTTTTCAATGACCCAATAAAGGTCCGGCAGATTGAAGTGATGGCTTCCGACCTAGAGCTTACTGCAATTCAAACGCAAGCGTTCTTAGAACTTTATGACGTGTACCTTGAGGACTTTGCGAGAGTGCGCGGTGGAGAAGTTCAGGATTTTGAAGATGAAGTGACGAGCTTGGCTGACACGTTTAACTTCATGAGTTTTAACATCCCCGAACGAGCCGTTCTTGAAAGCATGATTGCACGGGGATTGCGTGCAATGAAATCCATTCAGCGAGTGGACAGTTTGTTTTTTGACGAAGTGTCTGGCATCCTGACGGAGAACCAACAAAAACTTTTAAAACGTGAACGTAACAAGCGTGAGTTATCAGCTTATGAAATTTTCGTTTTAGCGATGCTTGGTGAGATTAATGAGGGCTCAGGCGTAAACCTCCGAACGATTCTTGCTCAACAAGACATCGAAGAGAGTGTTGAAATGCAAGAGATTCTTGATACCTATGACGCAAAATACTTGCGTGCATCAAAAGAAGCGCTTGATTCAGTTGTTGAAATGCTAAACACAGTGTTAGACATCATTGATGAACTCGGAGTCCGAGGCATGGACCAACAAGCAATGATGATGATGTTCATGGACCCGGAACGAATTGAAGGTTTGAAAGCAAGAGCAGATGTTCTAATGCAACCAGTTCAAGCCATGGCGTATGACATGAGTCAACTGAATTGGAGAACTTGGCAACAACTCGATGATCTGCTTTCCGAAGATGATGCTCACAAGTTGCGAAAACAATATTTCAGCAAGGCATTTTGGCAATCAGTGAAGGGTGAAAGTCGAGTAGATAAATATTTTGACAGGGCGTTGGGATTCCCAGAGTTAAACGATGGTCAACGACAACAACTTGAAGAAGCACAAGCAACGTTCAATGGTCGATGGAAATCAAGAGCCCAAAAACATGCAAAAGTGTTAGACCAATCTCGAAAATCAAGAACAATTAATGTGTTAACAGGCGAGCAAGCAGGAGCGCATACTGAAGCGCTCGACTTGCATGAAGAGCAGCGAGATGAGCTTGTAGAATCAACGATCTCAAAAATTGATGGCATCTTGGGTGCTGAAGTGCTCGCAAAACTTAACGAGAAGAAAAATCAACAAGCAAAATCAAAAGGAAATTGGTCTTCTAAAGGAAGTTGGGAATCAAAAGGGGGCAACGGTAAAGACGCAGATGTCGAAGTGGTTTACTTTGATTCTCCTAACGGTGAAGAAATCGTCATGAAAGATGGCATCCTTTACGTTGATGGCGTAGAAGTCGATATGGAAGAATTGCCTGATGATCCAATTTTTGTTAATGGAGCAGCCCTTGTTTCTTCTGGAAATGGCCAGACAATCACTGTCCAGTCCTCCGTCAGCACCGACTCTGGTGTCGAAACAAATGTTGAGTACGAAGCAGACTCAATGGTAATGCCGTGGCAGGTTAGTAATGTCTCCATGCCAACACCATTGAGCCCAACATTCCCAAAACAAGCGCCTCAAATATTGGGTCTTGATGAGTCAGGGGATGCGCTCATTTCTGCTCTGTATGATGAATACAGAGAAAACTACGATAGTCGATTGGAAGAACTTCAAACTGAAGGCAAAGCAATTGATAGTAATGATGATTTAGATGCCCCTAAAAAACATAGGGCATCCCAGAGCGCTAGCGAGCTTGCTGCAGAGTATGTCAAGGAACTTGACCTCGCATTTTTCGATGACCTGACAACAATGACAGGCCTCGACCGTGATCATGAAGATTTAGTCATGCTCGAAGATTTTCGAACAAGGCAACGAGACAGTATCACTGGAGCGTTTTTCGACATGGATGAAATGGGCAACACAGTCGACCTTGTCGATTTGTACTTGCTTTCAAACTCTTCCAAACAAGCATTGGCAGAAGTTTCAGATGAAGCAAGGAATACGATTAACTTCGCTCT
>JAERSY010000050.1 GCA_016845245.1 Phycisphaerae bacterium | reverse complement strand
CTTCACCACACTATGCCTGAAGAACTAACAATTCAAACTTTTCAAGCGTTGATTCGTGAACGCTACTTCAAAACAGACTCAGAACGAGGGATTGGAGGCACGTTTTTGTGGCTCTCAGAAGAGTTTGGTGAACTTGCTCACGCACTCGGAAGGTGGGAACGAGGTGATGGGGACAGGGACAATCTAGAAGAAGAGTTTGCTGACGTGATTGCATGGGTGACGACCCTCGCGAACATCACTGATATTGACCTTGAAGAAGCCCTCAGGAAGAAATACATCATAGGTGGCGGGCCAGAGGGAGAAAAATGAATCGAGTCGATGCGATTTTTTCGTCACTCCGCCAAAACGATAAGAAGGCACTGATGCCATTCGTCGTCGCAGGACACCCAACTGTCAAGGGCTCAACTGAGGCCATGTTGCAGATGAGTCAGTGCGGCGCAGATGTCATCGAGATTGGGTTCCCCTTCTCCGACCCAATTGCAGATGGCCCCGTGATTTCTGCAGCAATGCATCAAGTGTTGTCGGACGGCATGACTCCTCGAAAGGTCATGGATATGGTTAAGTCGATTCGAGATGACGTGTCAGCAGCACTCATCGCGATGGTGAGTTACTCTATCGTCGATAAGTGCGACGCTGAAACATTTATCAACGACCTTCAATCCGCTGGATTTGATGGCGTCATTATCCCTGATATCGATATTGAGTCAGCTCGCACACTCAGTTCATATTGCAAGTCCATTGACTTCGTATTCACGATGCTGATTGCACCAACGACGCCACAAAAACGCGCAACGGAACTCATCTCGCTTTCATCGGGTTTTCTTTACCTTCTTGCGAGAGTTGGCATCACAGGTGAGCAGTCTGAGTTGCCAGATCTTGAAGACCGTATTCAATCCATCCGTACAGAAACGGACCTCCCTATTGCTGTTGGCTTTGGCATTTCAAACCCAGAGCAAGTCGCCCAAGTCCATCGTCATGCTGATGCAGCTATTGTTGGTTCAGCGTTGGTTCGGCGGATGAGTGAGAGCGATGCTCCTGCTCAAACAGCTCAACAGTTTGTTCAGGAAATTTCTTGATTAAGACTTGATACTTCATAGACATTGTTAGATACTGCGGATGAATTGGCAGGAGGCCCTCATTCATGGAAACAAAGACTATGACTCAAGCAATGGACATGCACGCAACCGACTACTGTGACCGTTACGGATGTAACACTTTCTCTGGAGACACCATGCTCCGGTTCCTTGAACCGGAAGTGTATGAGTCACTTCAGGAAACGATGAAGAAGGGTAAGCCCCTTGATCCTGCGATTGCAAACAGTGTTGCGCATGCAATGATGGAGTGGGCAATCGAAAACGGTTGCACCCATTACACTCACTGGTTCCAACCGCTTACAGGTGCTACTGCTGAAAAGCATGATGGTTTCCTTGAACCAAAAGGAACGGGCGCAATTGCTGAATTCAAAGGAGACATGCTTATTCGTGGTGAGCCAGATGCATCAAGTTTCCCATCAGGCGGCATCCGCGACACTTGGGAAGCGCGTGGTTACACCGCTTGGGACGCAACAAGCCCAGCGTTCATTCTTCCTAACGAAGAGGGTGGAACACTCTGCATTCCAACTGCGTTCATTTCATGGACCGGTGAAGCACTCGATAAGAAAACACCCCTGCTCCGTTCGATTGACGCGATCAATGAACAAGCAATGCGACTCTTAAAGTTCTTTGGCACTGACGAAGGTGTAACGCGAGTCGAAACAACCCTCGGTTCTGAACAAGAGTACTTCCTCGTCGATGAAGCATTTGTTGCTGAACGCCAAGACCTTCTTCTTTGTGGTCGAACTCTGATTGGCGCGATGCCACCAAAGGGTCATCAACTTGATGATCATTACTTCGGAAAGATTCCAGAACGAGTGCTTGCATTTATGGATGATGCTGAGCGTCAACTCTATGAACTCGGTATCCCAGTCAAAACTCGGCACAACGAAGTTGCTCCAGGTCAGTATGAAATCGCGCCGACGTTTGAAAATGCAAACGTTGCAACCGACCATCAAATGTTGCTGATGCAGGTTCTTAAATCGACTGCCGCGGCACACGGTTTTGCATGCCTCATGCATGAGAAGCCATTTGCAGGCGTCAATGGTTCAGGAAAGCATAACAACTGGTCAGTCGCAACTGACACAGGCGTCAATTTGCTCAATCCGGGCTCTGAGCCACAAACCCACTGGCAATTCCTCACATTCCTATGTGCGGTCATTCGTGCAGTTGATTTACATGCAGACTTACTCAGAGCATCCATTGCTTCTGCTGCAAACGACCACCGTCTTGGTGCAAATGAAGCACCCCCTGCCATCATCTCAATTTACCTTGGTCAAATGTTAAGTGACATCCTTGAACAAATCGAGTCTGATGAGCCAAGAAGTGCAAAGGATGGAGGCACACTTGATTTAGGTGCAGTAACCATGCCGCTCGTGAGCCGTCACAGTGGCGACCGTAACCGAACAAGCCCATTTGCATTCACTGGAAACAAGTTTGAGTTTAGGGCTGTCGGTTCAACGTCATCAGTTGCGTGGCCGAACACAATCCTAAACACAATCATTGCTGAATCACTTGACTACATTGCAACGGCGCTTGAAACCGAACTTGCAGGCAGTTCTTCTGGTGAGCAAAAAGAAACAGCAGTGCGTGCACTTCTTAAGGACATTGTGAAGACCCACAAACGCGTTGTGTTTGATGGTGACAACTACTCAGCAGAATGGCATGCTGAAGCAGAACGTCGCGGGCTTCCAAACTTGCGTACAGCAGCAGATGCCCTTCCTGCATTCGGAAGTGATTGTGCGAGTGACCTCTTTGACAGATACAACGTGCTCACGGCGCGCGAGCTTCACGCTCGTGAAGAAGTTCTACTCGAGCAATACTGCACGATTGTTGGCATTGAAACTCGAACGCTATTAAGCATGCTCTCAACACAAGTACTTCCTGCTGCACTTCGGTATCAGTATGAACTCGCAGCACAAGTGAAGGCGTCGCAAGATGTTTCTGTGAATTGTCAGCGTACGGCAGCTCGGCTCAACGACCTCTCTTCATTAACTGAAGCAATGCAGGAGTCCATCGAAACGCTCCAAGCAGCTGATGCGATGGAACATGAGTCAGCCCTTTCTCACTCTGCATACGTTCGCGATTCAATCATCCCTGCGATGACAATTGCTCGGGAAGTTTCAGATCAGCTGGAATTGATGATTCCAGACGACATCTGGCCACTCCCATCGTACACAGAAATGCTGTTTGTTCGTTAATTTGATTTCGCTATTTTGCCCGCTTCTTAGAACGCTTGAATTGATATGCTTTTGATGGTGTGCTTGCGCCCCGTTTTCTAGGCGTTGACTAGTTTTTAATCGCGTTTTCGGTTATCCTACGGGACTTGGAAAAAGTATACGTATGCCTTCTGGCATGCCCTCTTCCCTCGAAAGGAAAGCCCCCAAATGAACGCAACTGCAACGAACCAATACAACATCTCTGTAGAACCAGCAGGACCAGCTCGTGTGAAGGTTTCAATCGAAGTTCCAGCTGAAACCATTGATAGCAAGCTCTCATCTGCTGTTGGCATGCTTAAACAGCAAGTGCAGTTGCCCGGCTTTAGAAAAGGCAAGATTCCAACCCATATCTTAGAAAAGCGGTTTGGAGACTCCATCAAACAAGAAGCACGCAATGAGCTCATTGCTGAAGCGTGGAACCAAGCGCGTGAAGAACATGATTTGAAGCCACTTGGTGATCCTGAGCCAGTCGGTGACCCTGCTGAGTTGACTTTAGAAATCGGCAAGCCACTTGAGTTTGCAGTTGAAGTCGAAGTGATGCCTACATTTGAATTGCCTGCGTTTGACTCAATTGAATTACAAAAGCCAATCGTCGAAGTCACTGATGAGCATATTGAAGAAGAAGTCGTCAGACAAACCATCAGACATGGAAACTTAGAAGATGTCGAAGGTGGTGCAGAAGAAGGTGATTCATTAATTGGGCCTGCAAGCGTCGTTCTCAACGATGGAGAAGAGACGTTCTTTAAGACTGAGCAAACGCGAATCAGCGTCCCATCTGCAGATGGTTCAGGGCAAGTCCTTGGCGTGCACATTGATGACCTCGGAAAGTTGGTCACCGGCGCGAAGGTTGGCGATGAAATTGTCATCACAACGACTGGTCCAGAAGAGCACGAACTTGAAGAAGTACGCGGTTCAAAAGTAGCGATTACATTTAATGTTGTTCAATCAGTGCGTGTGAAACCACTCACGAATGAAGAGCTCTTTAAGCTGTTTGGATTAGAAAATGAAGATGCTCTAAAAGAGCAACTCAAGCTTGCACTTGAACTCCGTAGAGACCAAGACCAAGCTGCAGTGTTACGGAAGCAGGCGGTCGATCAGATTTCATCCCTTGTTGAAATGGAATTGCCTGAGAAAACAACAGCGATGCAAGCAGAGCGTGATTTACAACGCATGCGAACAGAACTTCAGTCAAGCGGCAAGTTAAGTCTTGATGAAGTTGAAGCTGAAGTCGCTAAAGCACGTAGTGGTTCAGCGGAACAATCAAAAGATAGACTCAAATCATTCTTCATCTTGTCGAAGTTGGCAGAGCACTTCCACGTTTCTGTTGGTGAGCATGAAGTCAACGCGAGAATCGCAGAGATTGCAATGCAGAATGGCATGAGACCTGAAGAAATGAGATCACGACTCGCAGAACAAGGTCAGTTGTCACAGATTCAAATGGTCGTCAGGGAAGACAAGGCAGCAGATCAACTCGTTGCAGCGTGCACAGTGAAGGATGTGCCGCTTAATGAATGGCAAGCTGCTCAAGGCATTGAAGGAAGTGCTGCTCCAAAGAAAACGAAGAAGAAGAGCAGTAAGAAAACTTCCTCAAAGAAGAAGACCAAAAAGAAGACGACTAAAAAGTCAACAAAGAAGTCATAACGAAGCATGCTTCTTGCAAGCGCATTAACTGAAGTCGTTCCAGCGACACTACTGCTCATTGGCATCACAGTTGTTGGTTTTCTTATTCTGATTAAACTGAAGAAATCGCTGACTGATTCACCAGAACAAACGACCACGTTCTCATTGAAAGATATCGAGCGACTGCGAGATGAGGGGCAGATGAGTGAAGACGAGTATGAGCGAGCACGCCAATCAATCATCGATGCTGCGAAGAAAATGACTTCCGATATTCATGAAAAAGCAGAATAATCTCCCCCTATCGCTCAAAAAAGAAGGACTTTGTATGGTCAATTGCCGTTATTTGTGCCACAATAAAGTCGTGGTGGAATGCGCCACTATTGAAGGAAAGATAGACGGAATTCATGAGTCGAAGAGATCGTAAAAAAGATATGAACGGGATGCAAAAGTCTAAACCACTTGCGGGGCAGAACCCACCTTTTGATGGTGAGTTTGGCAATGGTGGGCATGGCGATGGTCATGATTCAGGCGGTTCGGGTGGATCCGGGGGAGCTGGCGGGTCCGGTGGGTCCGGTGGAGATGATGGTGGATTCCGCGGTCGCCGTGTCACAGTTTGTTCCTTCTGCGGGAAGACCTCGCGAGAAGTTGGGCCAATGGTTGAGGGACCAAACGAAATCTATGTGTGTTCAAACTGTACTGATTTATGCCAGAACATTTTTAAGCAAGAGCGAAGACGAATCAGCGCATCCCAACCGATGTTCACATCGATTCTTACACCTCGCCAAATCAATGAGTATTTAGACCAATATGTCATTGGTCAAGAC
>JAERSY010000049.1 GCA_016845245.1 Phycisphaerae bacterium | reverse complement strand
AGCCATTCAAAACTGCAATCAGCAATGAAACCAGCAACATAACTGGACTAAGCAAGATGATGAGAATGAGCGAAACAAAAAAATCGATACACCATTTCATCTTCTTAACACCTTATCTATGAGGTCTTTCGTCTTCTGAGCAAGTACGTCAAATGAATTGTTTGCTGTGACATAATTGCGCGCATTCCGAGTTTGCTCATCCCTAACTGTATTATCTAGACTCAGCACTCGCTCAATCTCATCTGCAAGTTGTCTTGGATTGTTCGGTTCGACTGCGGCGCCCGCATCTGCTTTAGCTATTGGGTTTTCATTCGTGGATGTTGCGAATATGACTGGCTTGCCTGATGCCATGTACTCAAACAATTTGTTTGGGCTCACTCCATATTGATAGAGTTCTAAATCTTCAAAGTGGATGAGCAAGATGTCTGCTTCTTGAAGTAAGGATGGCATTTTTGCACGTGGGACTGGGTTTTCAAACTTCACGTTTCTTAGTATTTGCTCTTCTGCAAATTTAATGAGTTCGTCTTTCTGTGAACCATCGCCAACAAAACGGAAGTTGACTTCACAACCTCTGTCTTGAAGAAGCTTTGCCGCTTTGAGTATCACTTCAATACCGTTCGGCGGTCCGTGAGCACCAGCGTATAAAACAGTTTTGCCATTAGTCTCAGCACCTTGTTCAGTTGTAAAAGCATCAAGATCTACGCCATTTGAAATCCATGTAAATTTTTCATTGGGAATGCCAAACTGTTCGTAGTACTTGCATGCAAGTGGCATCGTTGAAATGATTGCATCCGATTCAACGATGAGCGAATGCTCTAGCTTTCGGAGCAGTCGAATGACGGGGTGTTTCGGGTTGAGCTTCGTGATTTGAATGAGTGATTCTGGCCATATATCACGAATTTCAAAAATAAATGGGACTCCTTTCTTTCTTGCCAAAAGCAACGCGCCATATGCGGCATGCAAACTAGGTGAAGACCCAATGATGATGTCTGGGCACGGCAGTGTGGCAGTCCATTTCGGCTTCGCAACCTTTGAACCGAAGGAACGCATCCGCAATAATTTACTAATTGAACCACGACCATTCCAGCCCGTTGGTATTTGGATGTGTGTGTCCGTTGCCGCTGTCAGTTGCTCAGCTACACCTGTCATATAATTTTGGTTCGATGTGACAATCGACACTTGGCAATTGTGAGAAGTTAATGCGTTTGCGAGTTGGGTGTGGCGACCACCACCCGCCCCACTACCAAGCATCGCAAACTGGTTTATCCACCAAATTTGCGTTGGAATTTCTTTAGTTGAACTCACTCGTGTAGGATACTCGGATTAGATGAAGAAATAGGGTCTCATTATTTCAGACAAAACAGCAAATTTGAATTCTGGCGAAAAGAAGCGTGTTGTCATGCTCCTGATGAATCCCTGTACGCATGATACGAGGGTGATGAAGGAGGCAACTTCACTAACCAACGCTGGATTTGAAGTGCACGTGGTTGCGCTGATGAAGCCGAAACTCGACGCCGTGTCAATCGTCGATGGAGTAACGATACACCGCGTAAAACCAAAGCTCCTTCAGTTTTGGGGTGTTATTGCAACCGCTTGCTACATGTTCATTCCATTTGCACGCCTACCATTAGTTTCAGCATCTTCATCACGAAGTTCTCAAGGAAGTATCTGGCTCGTTCTTGGCATGCCATTTGTTTTTGTTTGGATTCTGTTGCTTTCTATTGGTTATCCGCTTCTCAAGTGTGCCCAATACGTTGTTGCCCGATTGATTAGGTTTAACATAAAGCCCTATTCTTTTGTGCGAAAAAACATAAAGGAATCTAAGGTAACCGTAGCGAAAACTACTTTACGGATACTCATCAAAAATCATGTTCGAGTGACAACTGCATTTTATTCAAGAGTTGTATTGTTACACACGCGATTGATGATTGCAGTTGTTAAAGGCAACTCCAAACTGTTTCGACAATACTCTAAAAACACTTATCGTTTCGCTAATGCATTGCGTACACTCGCCACGGCGAAAATTGCTCAGTTTCTCCCATATAGTTTTCGCTTGCACTCAATCAACTTCGATTTAGCTGCAAAAGCACTCTTGCTCGAACCAGACATTATTCAATCGCATGATTGCAACACGCTCCTTGGTGGTGCAATGATCAAGAGAAAACTGGCGATTCCCTTCGTGTATGATTCTCATGAGTTGTATCTAGAGCGAAACATTGGTTCGCGGTCAAGGTGGTGGGATAAAGTGCAATGGTCGCCCATCGAAAAAAAATGCATTGTGCAATGTGATGTTGTCATGACGGTATCACAGGGCATTGTTGATCATCTAAACACGCAATATGGCAGAGATGATGTTGTGCTTGTGCGGAATGTCCAGCCATATCATGAAGCGCCGCCACGAAATCCTCTTTTGAGAGATGAATTGGGCATCCCTGAAGACAAAAAGATTGCGCTTTACATCGGGGCAATCACATTCAATCGGGGTATTGAAGAACTCATCCAAGCAGCAACTCACCTCGAACACGCTGTAATTGTCATCATGGGCCCAGCTATCAACCCGCACTATGTTGAAGAGTTGAAATCTACTGCTTCAAACTTAGGCGTGCTCAACAAAGAGGTTTTCTTTAGAGGGCCTGTCGAATCAAAAGAGGTGCTGAATTATGTTGCTTCTGCTGACATTGGCGTAGTCCCCACACAAGCGTGCTGCTTAAGTTACGAGTTTGAATCGAGTAACAAAATTTTCCACTGCGTGATGGCGGGTGTGCCACTTGCAATGAGCAATCACATTGAAAAGAGGATTCT
>JAERSY010000048.1 GCA_016845245.1 Phycisphaerae bacterium | reverse complement strand
TCATTGTTGGGATGTTGCTCGACTCAGTCGATGGAGCGCTTGCTCGGTTAACAGGAACGGTCAGCGAACTTGGAGCAACGCTCGATTCGCTCGCTGACCTTGTGACATGTGGTGTTGCGCCAGCTGTGATGACAATTGCATTGGTCTCAACATATGTCAGTGCAGATGGGTCGCTTTCTTTACTTGGACCAGATGCAGATTTGCCATGGGGCAAAGTTGTCTGGAGTATTGCAGCAGCTTACCTTGCATGTACTGCTCTTAGACTCGCTCGATTTAATGTCGAGACGCAACCGGAAAAAGGGCCAAATGAACACATCACATTTAAAGGAATGCCATCACCGGGCGCTGCTGGATTAGTTGCCGCTCTTATCATCTTGCATCAACATTACCTAAAAAATGGTGATGAATCGCTTTGGTTAGAACGAGCATATGCATTTGGTGTTCCCGGAGTGGTTCTCCTTTGTGCATTTGCGATGGTCTCGAACATCCCATATGACCACTTCGCAAATCGATATCTAGGGCGACCTCAGTCCTTCAGATTCATCGCAACATTCGTCATCATTATCTTTTTAGGTCTTTGGTGGTTCCAAGAAACAGTTGCAGTTGGGTTTATCATTTATGGATTTTCGGGACCGCTTTCAATGTTGAAATCGAAAAATAAAGAAGCAGTATTAGATTCATGACCAATAAAGTTAGAACACGTTTTGCTCCAAGCCCAACTGGGCACCTTCATGTTGGCGGTGCACGTACAGCAATTTATTGCTGGGCATATGCGCGAGGACGCGAAGGCACATTTATCTTGCGGATTGAAGATACGGACCAGAAGCGGTCGAGCGAGCAAGCGACTTTCGGTTTCTTTGAAGATTTGAATTGGCTTGGCGTGAATTGGGATGAAGGTCCAGAGTTTCAATCAAGTGGTGGCGGCGATGTAGGGCCCTACTTCCAAGCGCAACGGCTCGATGAGTACAACACGCAACTCAATAAACTCATTGAATGTGGGCTCGCTTACTATGCATTTGAAACGCCTGATGAGTTAAATGAAAAGCGTAAACTAGCGCGTGCTGAGAAACGCGCGTACCGTTATGACAGAGCGGCACTTGAGTTAACTGAAGAACAAGTCCAAGCCAATCTCGATGAGGGAAAACCATACGTCATTCGCTTTAAAGTTCCAGACGATGCGATTCTCGCATTTACTGATGAAGTCATTGGCGATGTTGAGATTCCAAGAAGTGAACTCGACGACTTTGTGATTTTTAAAGCTGATGGATTCCCTACATACCACTTTGCAGTTGTTGTTGATGATGCCTTGATGGGTGTAACTGACGTCGTTCGGGGACAAGAACATTTAAACAACACATTCAAACACATCGTGCTTCAAGAAGCCCTTGGTTTTGAGCGTCCTCGCTACGCACATCTCTCACTGATTTTTAACCCTGACGGCTCCAAAATGTCCAAGAGGGACAAAGATAAAACGCTTCGGGCATATGTTAAAGAACATCAAATTGAGAGTCCACCTGATGGATGCATCGAGCATGCTGAGTGGGACAACTGGCTTTCATCTAAAGACAATCAACTCCAAACAGATGAAGCGAACAGTTTGGCTAAGGCGCTTGGTGTATCTCTTCCAGAAATCAATGTTGACGACTTTAAAGCTGCGGGGTATTTGCCAGAAGTATTGATGAACTACCTCTGTTTGCTTGGGTGGTCGCCCGGCGATGACATCGAGCAGTTTGACTCAGCATTTCTTATTGAACATTTCAGCTTAGACAGAATTGTTAAATCGCCTGCAAAGTTTGACCGTGCAAAACTTCTTGCTTTCAATCTTGATGCCATGCAAGCACTCTCAAGTGAGGCATTTGAGTCGAGATTACTTGAGTGGTGTCATGAGTATGCACCAGCGTTTGCTGCACTTGGTGAACGCTTCCCGCTCTTTGCAAAGGCAAATCACGAACGATCAAAAACTTTCAGAGACGCGATTGAAACATCAAGTTTCTTAGTTGAAGATGATGAAGCATTAACGTGGGTAGAAACCAAACCCGTCAAGAAAGCGCTCTTGAAAGGCGAGGTCACAGGGCTGTCGCTTCTTCCAGAAGTTGCACAGCGATTAGGTGAACTCGCTGATTGGACACATGAATCAATTGATGCGTGTTTGGCAAGTTGCGCTGAAGAGTTAGCCGGAGGCAAACTTGGAAAGGTTGCTCAGCCAGTTCGAATCGCTGTCGCTGGTTCGCCCGTAAGCCCGCCCATTGGAGACACGCTTGTGTTACTTGGTAGGGATTCAACGATAAAACGAATTGAACGCTGCATTGCGTTTTTTATGAGTCATTGTGATGCCTGATATGCCAACAGCTTGTACAACTCGTGATGAACTCATGCTTGAAGGTTTCTTCGATTATGCGGGGTTGTATCCGCCAGCATCACTTGACTTGAAATCTGTCATTGAACACTGGGACAGATACATGAAGTGTGAAGATAACTGGATGCTGGCTCGCCTCATCATTCCAACTTCGAAACTGGACGAGTTTAAGGAACTTGCGAAAGATGTCATGCCTTCAAATGATGAAGAACCATGGCAACTGAGCATGTTGTTGCCACCGGCTTCCGATGATGGTTTTCAAGACGCCGTCGACCGCGTCATTGCTTTTAATGAAGAAGATTTAGGGGTAATTGCAAATGTACTTGAGTTTAAAGCATCGACGACAGATGAGATTGAGCAATCGCTTAACTGTTTACATGACGACTTGTTCCCATTTATCGAGTTGCCAGTCAATGAAGATCCTCGCGGTCTCATTGCTTCACTCTCTGGTTGTGTTGCAGGTGCTAAGGTGAGAACAGGCGGAGTTACGCCAGAGTTGTATCCATCATCTGAGAACCTTGCGAGATTCATTTTCGCATGCGTCGTGTCAAACATTCCGTTCAAAGCAACAGCGGGCTTGCATCATCCGAATCGAAACGAGAATTGCACCGTGGGTATCGAGGAATATGGCTTCCTCAACGTTTTGGCAGCATCAATTGCGTCGATGAAACAAGATGCAACGGAATCTGATGTTGAATCACTCTTGACGTGTAAAGAGATTGATTTGTCGCAATTTACTGAAGAAGAGATTGCAAAAGCACGCTCTGAAATCTTTTGTTCGATTGGTTCATGTTCATTTGAAGAACCAATTCAAGATCTTCGTTCAATGGGAATATTAAAGGAACCATCATGACACATTGCGACTTTACGCACGAACTAGAAGCAACAAGTTGGGTTGAATCAGCACAGGGAAGCGAATTCCCAATTCAGAATTTACCTTTCGGTGTTTGCAGTAAGCATGGAATCGTTGTTGCAATCGGAACGTTCGCATTAAGCATGCGCTTAGCAATTGAAGAAAAGGCACTTGATGTATCTGGTGAACTTTCATGTGCACTTTCTAGCGATAACCTCAACGACTTTATGTCTCTTGGCAAGACGGCTTGGACTCAGGCGCGTCAGGCAATCTTCTCACTGCTCTTAAGTGATGCAGATGCTCGCGAAGATTTGTTAGTTAAGATTGATGAACTTGATCTTGTATTGCCAGCAACAATTGGCGATTACACTGATTTTTACGCAGCGAGAAATCACGCAACGAATGTTGGGAAAATGTTTAGACCAGATGGCGATCCACTTATGCCAAACTACCTCCACTTGCCTGTTGGTTATCACGGCCGTGCAAGTAGTGTTGTTGTGTCAGGCACAGAGATTAGAAGGCCGTTTGGACAGTTAAAGCCAGATGACGCAGACCCCATTTTTGGAACATGCAAACTCCTCGATTATGAACTTGAATTCGGTGCGTTCATTGGTTCTGGAAATGCGATGGGGGACAGAATCACCATGGGCGAAGCGATGGACAAGTTGTTTGGCATCGTCATCCTCAATGACTGGTCTGCGAGAGATGTCCAGAAATGGGAGTATCAACCACTTGGACCGTTCAACGCGAAGAACTTCGCAACAACGATAAGTCCTTGGATTGTCACAATCGATGCGCTTGCGCCATTTAGAACTAATGGACCGATGCGATTTGAAGGTGACCCAGAGATTCTTGACTATCTAAAGCCGGTTACAGATGACGTGCTTGATGTGCAGTGTGCTGTTTCATTGAGTTCTTCATCAATGCGAGAGCAGGGGATGGAAGCAGAACAACTCACACAATCAACACTCAGTCATTTGACTTGGACGTTCGCTCAAATGCTCGTGCACCACACGAGTACGGGTTGTCCGATGAATAGCGGCGACCTCATCGGAAGTGGAACGATTAGTGGTGAAACGAAGGACAGTCGTGGGTGTCTATTGGAATTGACATGGCGCGGGACCGAGCCAGTTTCATTGCCAGATGGAAGTGAGCGAAAGTTCCTTCAAGATGGTGATGAACTCACAATTCATGCGTGGTGTGAACGTGAGGGCGCAGTTCGCATTGGATTTGGTCAATGCTCAGGCGTAGTCACGCCAGCAAATTAACTTACCAAGTATCCGCAGTATCACTTTGGCTGTCGTTCCCGTTATTGGGTTTCCAGTCTGTCCAAGATTGAGGATAGTCTGGATCATCGATGCCAAGCGCAGCCTTCGTTGGGTATAGCGGTCTAAACGTGTCACACATGACGGCAAGTTCATCAGTCCATTTTGCACCAAGTGATTTTTCAATTGTGCCAGGGTGAGGACCGTGTGGGATGCCTTGTGGGTGCAAACTCAACGAGCCAGAATCAATTCCTTTTCTCGCTTTGTAATTACCTTCGACGTAATACAGCACTTCATCACTGTCGAGATTGCTGTGGTGATACGGCACTGGAATAGCGAGTTCATGAAAGTCAAGTGCTCTTGGGCAGAATGAACAAATCACAAAGTTATGCGCTTCAAATGTTTGGTGTGTTGGAGGAGGCATATGAAGTTGACCAACAATCGGTGAGAAGTCATCGATGTTGAAGCAGTATGGGTAGTAGCAACCATCCCACCCAATGACATCAAGTGGATGATAATCGTAGATGTATGAGTGAATGCAATTGCGTGCTTTGATTCGGACTTCAAACTCGCCTGCTTCATCGTAAGTAAGCGGAAGTGTTGGTATTCTCAAATCTCGCTCGCAATAAGGCGAGTGCTCAAGAAACTGGCTCGTTTTCTTTGAGATGTATCGTGGTGGTGGCAAGATGTGACTTGCGTTCATTGTTTCGATGCAAAGGAATCGATTTTCAGGACCGTCCTTTGGTGCATCGTTAAACACCATTTTGTAAATGACGCCTTTGGGAACAATGATGTAATCCTTGTTGTGGAACTCGAGCGTCCCCATGCTTGTGTACATCGTGCCAGAGCCATGATGAATAAACAAACACTCATCGCCACTACCGTTTTTGTAGAAGTACTCCATGGGTTCGTTTGGAACACAAACGCTCATTTCACAATCTTCATTACCAAACAATACAACTCTGCCAGTGACAGGATCGCCATTTGGCTTCATGTCCATGGATTTAAGATGACGCATTCGCATCACTTCTGTTTCAACATACTCTGCCTTAGTTGAATACAACGTCTTCCAACCCGACACTTGTGTGGGTGGATGGATGTGATACATCGTTGACGTTGGGCCAACAAAGCCCTCAGTTCCAAAAACCTCTTCAGAATAGAGTTCGCCATCTGGGCGACGAAACTGAATGTGACGTTTTGACGGAATCTCTCCAAGCAAAGTGTAATAAGGCATAAGTCGTACCTTATCAGAATGACTTAGAGATTGCCCCTTCGTTCTTGCTCAAGTTCAAGTGCCTCAAAGAGTGCTTTGAAATTGCCTTTTCCGAAGGACTGGCTTCCGCGACGGCAAATGATTTCAAAGAAAAGCGTTGGGCGGTCTTGGACAGGACGAGTGAAGAGTTGGAGCAGGTATCCTTGGTCATCTCTATCAATCAAGATTCCAAGGTCTTGCACGATTTTCTTTTCTTCTTCGATGTCACCAACTCGATCCCAAACGATTTCGTAATACTCTTGTGGTATGTCTAGGAAGTTGACGCCGCGTCTTCGTAACTCAGTAATTGATTGAATTGCATCATCAGTTCTAAACGCAAGATGCTGAACGCCCGGCGTGTCGTTGTGCCAATCAAGATATTCTTGAATCTGACTCTTGCGCTTGCCTTCAGCTGGTTCATTGATGGGGAATTTAATGAGTCCGCCGCCTGATGACATAACTTTCGACATCAGTGCTGAATACTCAGTTGAAATGTCTTCATCATCAAAGTGCTTAAACATTGAAAACTCAAGTACGTTTTCGTACCAATTCACTGCATTGTCCATGCCGTTAAGTTCAACGTTACCGACGCAGTGGTCGAGGAATTTTAAGCCGCAAGGATTGTCTTCATTAAACTTATTGAGAGGGTGATTCATCGGTGCAAAACCAGGAAGAATGGTGTTGCCTTTCTTCACGTTTGGAAGCGCGTAGTCATCTGTTCTCGAAACGAATGAGTGGATAACTTGGCCATACGTTTTGATGCCAGCACGAGTAACTGTGCCATGCTCGTCCTCAACCGTGTATGGTTCATATGCAATCTCAGCGCCGTTCTCAACTGCTCGATTAAATGCTTTCTCAGCATCAAACACAGTAAATGCGATGTCTTTAACGCCATCACCGTGAAGACGAATATGTTCTTGTGCTTCATGGTCTTTTGAAAGACCCGTCGTGAGGATAACTCTGATGTTGCCCTGAGTAAGAAGGTATGACGCTTGTTCTCTGTTGCCGGTTGTCAAATCTTCATACTGAGTGACTTGGAAGCCAAAAGCGTATGCGTAATAGAATGAGGCCTGTTTTGCGTTGCCTACATAGATGCGTACATGATCAACGTCAATGAGGTGTAATGGGTCAGTTTTTGACGTTGTCTCAGGAGCTGCGACTTCAACAGGAGTCGTTTGTTTTGTTGTGTTGTTTGTCATCCGAATTATTCCTTTCGATGTGGGGAATACCCCATTGTAACGCTCAAAAGGTCGATTTGAAAGTAAAAAGTGGCGAGAATCTCAAGGTCTCGTACAATACGGAGTTATGAACAAAGCCGCGAGCAAATCGAAAGCGATTGAAGTTGTTGAACCCCTCGGTGAGCGAGTGCTCATCCGCAAGGATGAGGACCGTAAGGTCACCAAGGTCGGGATTCATCTTCCAGATAAGATTGAGATTCCAACCCTCACAGGACGTGTGGTTACTGTGAGTACAGTTATTGAAAACAACCCTGATTATCCCATAAGTCAATATGACAAGGTGTTGTTTAACCCGAAACAGAGCATTCCAGTCGACTTCGAAGGTGACAACCGTTTGTACGTTGTTCCAATCGAAGACATTGTTGCTGTCTTTAGGCGAGATCCGTGAGTAAAAAACAATCGGGATTGGAAGCAGAGTCAATCCCACTATTAAAGCGAATTGGAAGCCGAAGTTTACGGGTTCCCGGCTCAAAGAGCTTAACGCTAAGGGCAATGGTCCTTGGAGCGCTTGGCGCTGGACGGTCTGTGCTTTCTTCGCCCCTTGAAGCTGACGATACGCTTACGCTTGCGGAGGCATTGCAAGCCATTGGTGTTGGCGTTAAGTGGACGCCAACCAAACTCGTCCTTCACGGCGTTGATGGAAAGCCAAGGCATGGTGCATCTGTGAATCTTGGTGCAGGCGGAACCCCGTCACGAATGATGATTGCAATTGGTGCGCTTTCGGAAGAACCAATCACTGTTGACGGTGACAGTCGAATGAGGAGTCGACCTGTTGGTGAGTTGACGACATTCCTTTCAACGCTTCAAGCATCTTGTGACAGCGATTCGCTCCCAGTCACAGTGAGTAAGGGGGGGTGCAACGGCGGGACGCTTGACATTCCGGTGACAAAATCAAGTCAGTTTGTTTCAGCACTCATGTTGATTGCGCCGTTTTTAAATGGCGGATTGACGCTTCGTTGTCAAAAACCGATGACATCTTATCCCTACATAGAGTTAACCAATGAGACGTTAAACACATTTGGCGTTTCAGCATCTTTAAACGTTCAGGATGACATCATTGAAATTGTCGTTCCTGAGACGAGAATCTCGCATAGAGAGCTTGACATTGAACCCGACGCAAGTTCTGCAGTCTACTTTGCTGCAATTGCAACGATTCATCAGGGCATGTCGGTGACGCTCGAAGGCATGTCACTTGATTCAACGCAACCAGACATGGAAGCAATCAGAAAACTTGGTGATGCGGGTGCTTTACTAGAACAGTTAGACTCAGGAGTTAAGGTGACGGGAACAGGTACGGTTCAATCATTTGGCGAGTTAGATGCTTCAGGTTTTCCAGATGCTTCGCTCTGCCTCGCAGCTGTTGCAGCATTTGCGGATGGTCCATCTCGAATCTATGGCCTTGAAACATTGCCAATCAAAGAATCTGACCGAATTGAAGTGATGGCGAAATCACTTGCACTTGCAGGGTGTGGAGTTGCTTCAAGCGATTCTGATTTAAGAATTTCGCCAATTGCTAGCGATGTGCTTCCAATCGCAATCGACCCGATGGGTGATCATCGAATCGCGATGTCGATGGCGGTACTCGGCACAAAAAGGGGTCATGTTTCAATAGTTGACCCGCAATGCGTCTCAAAAAGTTACCCCACGTTCTGGAAGGACCTTCGTAAAATATATGAAGGCAAAGAAGAATCATGACGAACTTTAAGCACTTTGCAAAACAACTTCTCAATTGGAGATTTAGATTTCTTTGCGGGTTGGTGCTTGCTGCAGTTTCTGCATTAGGGCTCGGCGTTGGGTTGCTGAGTTTAGGTCCTGCGCTTTCTTTGATTCTCGATCCAGAGAATGGAATGAACCTCATTCAACTCGCTCAGGAACACAATGCATCAAATGCTTTTCCAAGTGTGCCAGAAGGACTCATTGCAATGCTCCCAGAAGGACGCTTTGATGGCGTCTTGTTCATTTTAATTGGTCTTGGGGGATTGACAATTTTCGGTGGGCTTGCAAATTTCTTTCATCAATACATAAGCGCTTGGCTTGCGATGCATGTCGTTGCACGCGTACGTTACAAAGCGTTTACGCATGTGCTTTATATGCCAATTGCCAAAGTTGCAAAACTTGGTTCAAGTGAGTTTGTATCTCGGATTATTCGAGATGCTGAAGCACTTCAAGTCGGTTTACTTGTGCTCATGGGTCGTTCGGTCTCGCAATTTACAAAAGGGATTGTCGCCTTTATCGTTGCGTGCGTCTTTGATTATCGATTAGTTATTATAGCGCTGCTCGTGTTGCCGGTTCTTGTTGTAACGTTGCAAGTCATTGGAAGGCGAGTCAACAAAGGGACTCGCGCATCACTCTCTGCGCAGCAAGAACTGCTTCGGATTTCAAGTGAAGCGGTACAAGGACTTAAGGCGGTAAAAGTAAACACTGCTGAATCAACGATTGAGAAAGAGTTTGAAAAAGAGAATGCTCAAGTGGTTAAGTCAGAGATGAAGGTTAGGGTGATGAGAGCCCTGAGTTCGCCTCTCATGGAAACGCTTGCGATATTGGTGCTTGGAACCCTTGCTGGGATTGCGGCGCATTCAATCATCGATGGGTCATTGCAATTCAATCGATTCTTGCTTTCGATTGGCGCTCTTGCTGTAGCTGGAAGTGCACTGAGACCGCTTGCAGGTCTAGTAACTGAGATTCAAGCAGCAGAAGCGCCTGCCGCAAGGTTAATGGAGTTGTTGGACGCGGAAACTGAAGCAGTCGGGGGAACGGAATCGATGCCGAGCGAACTAAACTCGGTTTCGTTCAATGATGTCACTTTTACATATGACAACAAAGATGCGCCTGCAGTAAAGTCGTTCGCAGTTCGAGTTCCGGGCGGCGAACGTGTTGCAGTGGTTGGTCCAAATGGTTCTGGAAAGACAACGCTTGTCTCGTTGTTACCCAAACTTCTTATTCCACAAGAAGGCAACATTCTTGTGAATGGCACAAACATAAATGATATTGAACTCAATTCCCTTCGGACTCACATCGGAGTTGTGACACAGGAAACCGTTCTGTTTCATGGGACGATTGCAGACAACATTCGATTCGGAACGAGTGCAAGTGATGAAGAAGTGAGAGTTGCAGCAGAACATGCTCATGCACATGAGTTTATCAGTGAACTTGATGATGGTTACGATTCACTCGTGTATGAGCAAGGCAAATCACTCAGTGGCGGACAACGTCAACGCATTGCGATCGCAAGAGTATTGTTGCGAAACCCCTCAATCATGATTCTTGACGAAGCGACAAGTCAGATTGACGCCGAATCGGAATTGTATATTGCTGATACGCTCGAAAAGTACAGTTCTGGAAAGACTGTGTTTGTCATCGCTCACAGAATGTCAACAGTTCAAAATGCTGACCGCATACTCGTTCTTGATGAAGGCGAGCTTGTGGGTAATGGAACACATCATGAGTTACTTGAATCTTGTGATGTGTATAGGCGGTTAACAGAAACACAACTTACTACGGCTCCATCGAATGCGTAGTGTTTTTCTTTTTGTACTGTGCTTCTTACTGTCTTGTGCGGAGCATCAACATGAACAACAAGGTGATGTTGTGAGGATCGTTTCAATGAGTCCGGGCATTACGCAAACGCTTGTTGATTTGGGATTTGAAGAATCTATCGTTGGGCGTTCGCCTTTTTGCAAGGCGGTAGATGAATCAGTTCCAGTCGTCGGCGATTACCATGACATTGATTTTGAGCGATTACTCACACTCAAGCCAACTGTCGTCATTGTTCAAGAAACAAAATCTCCGAAGAATGAGCATCTGAATCAACTTTCAAATGATGGCATGTTTAGGTTGCACTATTGGCCACTCGACTCGATTGAAGACATAAAGCAAGTCTATAACAAGGCGTCAGATGTGTTTACTGACACGCCAAGAGTGTTAGAACTCAATGTGGATCCGGTTGAGACGACTGAACGAGTGTTGATTGTGACGCAGGGTTCGGATGTGTCTGCTGGGTTGTGTTTTGGGCTAAACACTTACTTGAATGACGTGATTGAGAGTATGGGTTTAGAAAACGCGTTAAGCAGAGAGGGCTGGGCGATGTTGTCACTTGAAGATGTTGCAAAGCTAAACCCAGATCGAATCATTGTTGTTTCAGACACGCCAATCAAAAAAGAATCAGTAAAAGGGATTCGTTCTTTAGAGATTCCAGTGCTATTATTTGAGCATGAACATGTTCTTATTCCGTCAAGCCAAGTATCTAATGTTGCGAAGGAATTGCGGTCTAGTTTGGTAGGGGGGTTCAATGAAGATTAAGTCAGCCATTTTGTTTTTGTTCTTAACGGTTCTGCTTGGTGTAGCAGCTGTGCTTCGACTTTTAATCACTAGAGAAGTTGATGGGACAATTACGTACGCTTTTCCAGAAAGTCAGTTCTTGATTTACCGCATCGTCCCACTTGCATCCGCGCTCATAGTTGGAGCCGGATTGGGTGTGTCTGGCATGGGGCTTCAAGTGCTCTTGCGGAACCCACTTGCTTCGCCGTGGATTCTTGGTTTGTCTAGTGGTGCTGGGCTTGGAGTGATGTCAGTGATGTACGTTGAGTACGCTTATCCGGTGTCATTCGAAGGAAGCCACATGGTTGGCGCAATTGTTGGCGCGTTGTTTTCACTCAGTTGTGTCTATCTTCTCTCGCGAAGGCGTGGCGGCATTGACCCAATCTCAATGGTCTTGGTTGGGGTCGTCGTTTCTGTCATTTGCTCTTCTGGAATCATGGTGCTTCAACATGCGGTACCGATGGGGCTTCGTGGTGCGTTCACGACGTGGCTTATGGGCCGGCTCCCAGAAGTCGAATCAGAACTCCGGCTAGCAATCTTTGCAGGAATCGTGATGACGGGTGTTTGGCTCATTGCATGGTGGGGACCGACCTTAGATGCGGCGTGTCTCTCTGATGATGAAGCTAAAAGCGTAGGTGTTGATTTAGCAAAAGTGAGACGCAGGTTGTTTTTAACTTCGAGTGTACTCGCATCAGTCGGCGTCATTCTTGCGGGACCAATCGCATTTGTTGGATTGATTGCGCCTCATGGTGCTCGGTTGCTGTTTGGGGGTTCGCATAGACAACTTGCAATTACTACTGCGCTTGTTGGTGCAATTTTGCTTGTTGGTGCGGACGACATTCGGCAGTACATTGATTTAGGAACAGGCCGTTTGCCAATTGGTATTGTGACAAGCATCTTTGGCGGCTTGGTGTTCCTCTTCTTGTTGCTGAAGGGGAGGGGACGAATATGAGATTGCAGATAAATGAATTGTTTGTTCGGTATCGTTCTCTGAAAGCTGTTGATCATGTACATGCAAACATTGATGGTTCAAAAATTGTTGCTGTACTTGGTCCAAACGCGGCGGGTAAGTCAACGTTTCTTCGTGCTGTTGCTGGGTTGCAGTCAGTAAACAAAGGGAAGATTTTGCTTGATGGGAATAATGTGACGAAGATGAGTGCGCGTGATAGGGCGTCTAAAATCACGTGGGTTCCTCAGGTTTCAGAAGTCGCAGGCGCGTTTGCGCTTAGGCGTGTTGTTGAACTTGGACGTTATGCGCTTGGGCCTTCGAAAGAGCGCGTGGATAATGCTCTGCAACAAGTTGGTTTGTTAGACAGGGCGGAAACAAAATGGCATGAAGCAAGTGCGGGCATGCGTCAACGAACAGCGATTGCGCGCGCGTTTGCTCAACGGACTCCGGGCGGCCTCATGGTGCTTGACGAACCGACATCCGCACTTGATTTGAAGCATGTCAAGGAGATGGGCAAGTCAATGCGGCAGTGTGCTTCGGAAGGCGATATCGTCATTGTCTCAATGCATGACATTGGGTTTGCGATGGACATTGCAGACGAAGTGCTCGTGCTGCAGGAGGGCCGGCTTGTGCTTGCTGGTGAGACGAAGGCAGTGCTTACTCCGAGTTCGCTTGCTTCTGTGTTCGGCGTTGATCTTGCGTGGTCAACGGATGAAGGCGGAAACCGCCACCTCGTCATGATTTAGGGTCAGGTCCGGTACCAGGTCCG
>JAERSY010000047.1 GCA_016845245.1 Phycisphaerae bacterium | reverse complement strand
AAAATAATCCATGACAGCAACACTTGAAAAACCTAGACTGCATGCAAAATTCGAAGATGAAGTTCGCGAAATGGTCATGCAAGAATTCAACCTATCCAACGTAAATGACGTTCCGCGATTATCAAAGGTTGTGATTAACGTTGGTGTCGGTCGATATCTCGACAATCAGAAACTGAAACAAGATATCCGTGACACAGTCACTGCAACACTCACTAAGATTTCAGGCCAAAAGCCAATCGAAATCAAGGCGAAGAAGTCAGTCTCAAACTTTAAAGTTCGAGAAGGTGCGCCATCTGCATTTATGGTCACGCTAAGGCGCGACAAAATGTGGCACTTCCTTGACCGAATGATTTCACTTGCGATTCCACGAATCAAAGACTTTAGAGGTTTAAACGATACCTCTTTTGACCAAGCAGGAAATTATTCCATGGGACTAACTGAACAAGCTGTTTGGCCAGAAATCAATATGGCGGAATTCAGCTTTAACCACGGGATGAACATCAATCTCGTATTCGAAAATTCAGATGGCAAGAAAAGTCGATTTGTGCTCGAGCAACTCGGTATGCCGTTTAAACGAGATGATGAGGAATAAGAGGTCAATATGGCAAGTAAACGTGTATTTGAACAGATGAAACGAGAGCCAAAGTTCTCCACGCGAAAGAAGAATCGCTGCCAGATTACTGGTCGTGGTCGTGGCGTGTATCGCAAGTTTGGTATTAGCCGAATCATGCTTCGTCAATTAGCACTCGAGGGCAAAATCCCTGGGATGCGTAAGGCGAGTTGGTAAAGAATTCATCAACGCATGACACAGTCATGTTTTTGGAGTAAATAGAATGTCACAACAAGATTTAACAGCCGACATGCTCACGCGAATCAGAAACGCGGTCCGCAACCACACAGAAGTGGTTTCATGTTTGAACAGCAAACTGAATCGCGGAATTGCTTCTGTACTTGAAGAAGAAGGCTATATCAATGGTTTTGAAGTAATTGATGACGGCAGGCAAGGTCGACTTGATGTTCACCTTCGCTATGGCGAACGTGGTGAATGCGTCATCTCTTCAATTAAACGCGAATCAAAAGTAGGTCGACGAGTCTACAGCGGTGTAGAAGACTTGCCACGACCACTAGGTGGCCTTGGTATCGCAATCGTTTCGACGAGTAGTGGTGTGCTCAGTGATCGAGTATGTCGAGAGAAAAAAGTTGGGGGCGAAGTCGTCGCAACAGTTGCGTAAGACTAAAGAGGTTAACTATGTCACGAATTGGAAAACAAACAATTGCAGTCCCGTCTGGTGTTGAAGTAAAAATCAACGCAGGCAACCGTTCAATTGATGTCAAGGGTCCAAAGGGAAACTTGTCATTCGAATGGCGCGAAGAGATTGCAGTTAATCATGATGAAGAGCAAAAACACATTGCATGTGCAATAGCAGAGAGTGTCGAGCCAACTCGTCTAGCCAGAGCGCTATGGGGCACAACACGAAGCCGCATCGCAAATATGGTTGAAGGTACATCAACTGGTTTTACAAAAAAGCTCAAAATTGTTGGTGTTGGCTGGAATGCTCAAGCTCAAGGACAAAAAATTGTCCTAAACATTGGCTACTGTCATCCAGTTGAGTTGCAAGCGCCAGATGGCGTCTCGTTCGAAGTCGAAAAAGGTACTGCTGTCACAATTACTGGCGCAGACAAACAAGCTGTTGGTCAGTTTGCTGCAAACATCCGTTCGAAGCGTGAGCCAGAGCCATATAACGGCAAAGGCATCATGTATCACGATGAAGTCATCATCCGCAAGGCAGGTAAAGCATTCGGTGTCTAATGTAGACAGTCGAAAAGGAATACGATTATGAATCGAATTACAGCAAGAAACAAACGATACGTAAGACGCAAGCGCGGCGTCCGAAAAGATATTTTTGGAAGCCCCTCTAGGCCCCGTCTTACTGTCACTCGTACATGCAAGAACATCTACGCTCAAATCATCGATGACACATCAGGCACAACGCTCTGCATGGCATCAACGATTGAAAAAGATGGCAAGGTTGATGCGGGTAGCAATTGTGCTGCTGCAAAAAGCATTGGCGAGCGTCTCGCAACAAAAGCAAAGACAGCAGGAATCGAATCAGTTGTCTTTGATCGAAATGGTTACAAATTCCACGGCCGAGTGAAAGCACTTGCAGATGGTGCTCGTGAAGGTGGATTGAAGTTCTGAGAACTTAAGGTAAATGACGATGGATAAGAAATACGAAGAAGATAGAAGCGGTATTGAATCGAACACAGTTGGTGTCTACCGAACTGCAGCGACCGTAAAGGGTGGCCGTCGATTCAGTTTCTCAGCAATGATTGTATGTGGCGACCGCCAAGGCAAAGTTGGTCTTGGATATGGCAAAGCTAATCAAGTGCCGAATGCAATTGAGAAGGCTCAAAAGAAAGCTAAACGTGCAATGCGACCATTCCCTTTGACAGGAACGACCATTCCACACGAAGTCACTGGTCGCTTTGGAGCATGTAGCGTTCGCTTAGTTCCTGCTTCACCGGGTACAGGTGTTATTGCAGGTGCAGCAGTTCGTGCTGTTCTTGACCTTGTCGGCGTGAAAGATTGCCTTTCAAAAGCCTACGGTTCAACAAACAACAAAAACCTAACTAAAGCAGTGATGAATGGCCTTGAACAACTTCGAAGTCGCTCGCAAGTTGAAGCGCTTCGAAAAGTCAGTATTGAAAAGACACATGCTGAAGAAGCTCACGAAGCAGTTCAAAGCGCGACAGTAGACACAACACAAGTAGAGGCAGCAGCAGAGTAACTCTGTTGATGTAGGAGATCCTTATCATGATGATTCATGAGATAACTGAAAAAACGGGCAAATACAAAGCTCGTAAACGAATTGGTCGAGGTCGCGGTAGCGGTGTTGGCAAGACGAGTGGTCGTGGTCACAAGGGTGCCGGCTCACGCTCTGGCTATTCACGAAGACCTGGCTTTGAAGGCGGTCAAATGCAGTACTTCAGAAGAATCCCAAAACGGGGCTTCTCAAATGCTGACTTCAAAACCGTTTACTCAATCGTTAACGTTGCATCATTGCAAGAACGATTTGCAAAAGGTGACACTGTTGATGTTGCTGCACTTGTTGAAAAAGGACTTGTACGCAACTTCAAAAACCCAATCAAGATTCTTGGTCAGGGCGAGTTGTCCATTGCACTCACGATTACAGCAGACAAAGTCTCCTCTTCAGCTCAGAAGAAGATTGAAGATGCTGGCGGCACAGTGACCATCATTGAGAAGAAAAAGTGGATGCGTGCTGATCGTAAAGTGAAAAAAGCAGCTGCACCTACTGAGACTGTCACCGAAACTCCTGAAGAAACTCCAGAAGTTGTTCAAGAAGAAGCACCAGAAGTTCAAGAAGCGCCACAAGAAGAAAGCGCACCTGAAACTCCTGAAGCAGAAGCGAACGATGATTCTGAAGGTGATGAATAAGGAATAAGAATGCTTTCAGCAATCTTCAACATCTTTAGGATTCCAGAACTCCGCAATCGAGTGTTCTTTACACTCACGATGCTGATTATTTATCGCATTGGTTTCTGGATTCCGCTTGCTGGTGTGAACCAACAACAAATGGTTGACGCAGCACAAAAGGCCTCTGAGAGCGCTAGTGGTTGGGGCAAGTTCCTTGATTACGCGTCAATCTTCTCAGGTGGTTCCTTCTCGCAATCAACCATTTTTGGTCTTGGCATTATGCCATACATTACGGCATCGATTATTTTCCAATTGTTGCAATCCGTAATGCCACGCTTGCAAGAGTTGAAGAAGGAAGGCGCTTCAGGTCAAGCAAAAATTACAGAGTGGACACGTTACGCAACGGTCGCAATGTGTTTCATTCAATCACTCATGTGGTTGAAATTTATCGTTTCACAGGGCTTGCTAAAGCCAGAGTTCATGACGCCAGGCGGCATGCTCTTGTTCTACATCGCAGGCGTGACTGCATTGACTGCAGGCAGTATCTTCCTTATGTGGCTCGGTGAACAAATCGACAAGTACGGAATTGGAAATGGCGTCTCGCTCATCTTGACAGCGGGCATCATTGCTCAGATGCCACGTGCAATCATGTGGGTCTGGGAGAACTTTGATACGTCGCAACAATCTGTTGGAGGCCACATCGGTATTCTTGGTGTTGGGTTCCTTGTTGGTGCATTCATCTTTGTTGTTGCAGGTGCGATTCTCATCACAGTTGCGCAGCGGCGAATTCCAATCCAACAAGCGAGACACACAAGAGGTCGCAAGACCTATGGCGGCGCAAAGCACTACTTGCCACTGCGAGTCAATCACGCTGGCGTCATGCCGATTATTTTCGCAAGTTCGTTATTGATTTTCCCCTCAGCATTCTTTGGGTATTTGCAATCAGCTGCATCTGCATCACCCGACACTGCTTCATGGTGGATTACAGCAACCACGTTCCTCAACTCACAATTCCAAATGGGTGAATATCCATACATTGTGCTTGAGATTACATTGATTTACTTCTTCAGTTACTTCTGGACGACGATCGTCTTTAGTCCTGAAGATATGGCGAGACAACTAAGAGACAATGGTTCATTCATTCCTGGTTTACGACCTGGCCCACGAACCGCGGAGTATCTCGAAACAGTTGTAGAACGAATCACCTACGTTGGCGCAGGCTTCCTTGCAGTCATTGCGGTGATTCCATCAATCGTATCAAAAGAAATGCAGATTCCATTCTTCGTTTCATCCTTCCTTGGTGGCACAGGATTGCTCATTGTTGTGAGTGTTGGCTTAGACCTCATTCAACGCATTGAAGCGAACCTCCTCATGAGAAACTACAGAGGTTTCCATGACGCACCTGTGAAAGGAAGTCGAAGCGGCGGTGGTGTATCACGGAGTCCAAGCGGAGCATAAGGAGTACGGATGGCGAAAGAAGAAAAGATAAAACTCGACGCTGAAGTGATTGAAGCTCTGCCTGACGCACGCTTCAAAGTACGCTTAGAAAATGGACACGAAATCCTCGCGTACATCAGCGGCAAAATGAGACGGTTTTATATCCGGATCTTGCCAGGTGACAAAGTCATCGTTGAGATTAGCCCGTACGACATGACCAAAGGAAGAATTACCTACAGACACTAATCCTTAATTAGGCCCTTAACTCAGGGAGTAAAACATTATGAAAGTAAAAAGTAGTATTAAAAGAAGAACAAAAGATTGCCAAATCGTCATTCGAAAAGGCAAACGATACGTCATTAACAAAAAGAACCCACGGCTTAAGACTCGTCAGGGCTAAGTAGTAAAGCCCCGATGGGCAGGAGAACAACATGCCACGTATTGCAGGCGTAGACATTCCAGAAAACAAAAAGGTACGATATTCACTTCGATACATTTATGGCGTTGGCCCACAAACAGCTGATGACATTCTGAGTGAAATGAATATTGATCCAGACACCAAAGCAAAAGACCTTTCAGATGATGAAGTCGGTCGTATTGCTGGTTACATCGATGCGAATCTTCTTGTTGAGGGCTCACTTCGACGTCAGATACAACAAAACATTCAACGGTTGCGAGACATTCGTTCCTATAGAGGCGAACGTCACCGTAAGGGCTTGCCAGTCCGTGGTCAACGCACTCGTTGTAACGCTCGAACACGTAAGGGTCGTAAGAAGACTGTTGCAGGTAAGAAGGGCGTGAAAGGTTAAACCATGCATGCCACTTGTTGTGGCGTGTGTCGCAAGGTTCCTCTGAGCGAGGACTCAGAGATTCAGGAATCGCATGAGCGAAAGGAAATGAGAAATCATGGCTAAGAAAAAAGTAAGAAAAAACATTGGCAAAGCAATCGTCCACGTAAAGGCGACCTTTAACAACACAATCATCACAATGACAGACTTGAGTGGTGAAACATTGTGTTGGGATTCAGCTGGAACAGTTGGATTCAAAGGTGCACGAAAAGCAACACCGTTTGCTGCAGCACGAGCTGCTGAAAAAGTAGCAATCAAAGGTCGACGGATGGGTGTCAATGAAGTTGAAGTACACGTGAAGGGTCCAGGTTCTGGAAGAGACTCAGCAGTGACTTCACTTGAGCAAAACGGTCTTCAAGTAACTGCAGTCGAAGACCACACGCCAATCCCATTCAACGGATGCCGTCCACCAAAACAGCGCCGTGTCTAATCGTTATTGTCTCGCCCTAAGAGATGGGTGGTGTGAGGAAAGGCAGCTCACATCATTCCGATTCTAGGAAGCGAAATTTGGCCTTCAAGCCACTGCCTTAGTTAGAGGAGATGCATCATGATGCATGTAAAATGGCGAGGATTAGAACTCCCCGCAAGCGTCATTCTTGACGAAAAATCAGCAACAGATACATTTGGTCGATTTACGATTGAACCATTTGAACGTGGTTTTGGTACGACCATCGGTAACAGTTTGCGAAGAATCCTTCTGAGTAGTATTGAAGGTTCAGCCATTACATCAATTCGTGTAAAAGGCGCTGACCATGAATTCTGCACAATTGAGGGTGTCACCCAAGACATGGTTGACATGGTTCTCAACGTGAAGGGCTTAATCGTCAATGTTGACAGTGACGAAGAAAAAGTACTTCGCTTATCTGCAAGTGGTCCAGGTGAAGTCACTGCTGACCTCATCGAAGCTGACCCATCCGTGACTGTGTACAACCCAGATCACGTGATTGCAACACTCTCAGATTCAATCGACTTTGAAATGGAACTTACAATCGGCAGAGGCCGCGGTTATGTTCCTGCAGCTGAGCAATACGCAACAAAAGATGACCAAGTCATTGGTGAAATTCCAATCGACGCAGTCTACAGCCCAGTTCAGCGTGTTCGATACCGTGTTGAAAATACACGTGTCGGTCAACAAACAAACTTTGACAGATTGATTCTTGACATCTGGACAGACGGTACAGTTTCACCAGAAATGTGTCTAGTTGAGTCAGCGAAGATTCTTCGCAAGCACCTCAACGCATTCGTCCAGTTCAACTCACTGGGTTCAACAGTCGTTAGTGCTGAAGCAGCAGCTGCAGCAGCAGTCGATGAAGAACTTATTCGTAAATTAGAAATGCCAATCACTGAGTTGGACCTCACTGTGAGATCATCTAACTGTCTTGACATGGCATGCATCACAAGAGTCGCTCAACTTGTTTCAATGACAGACAGAGAGCTACTTGCACTTCGAAGTTTCGGACGCACATCACTTCGTGAAATCAAACGTAAACTTGAAGATTTAAGCTTATCGCTTGGCATGCAACTTCCGCCAGGTGTTGATGGCACAGTCGTATCTGATGATTGTGGTGAACATACAATGTTAGATTTTGGTGATGAAGCGTTGGATTTAGAGGAAGAATTCACCATCGGAGAACCAACTGAAGCAGTTGACGTTGAGGCAGACTCAGCTGATGCTGGCGAATCAATGGTTTCAGAAGAAGATTCAACTGAAGAACTCATTGGTGGTTCTGAAGAAGGAACTGAGTAATCGAGGCGTGACGCCTCGTAAGGAGTATTAGCCATGCGACATAGAATCCATGGAAAACAACTTTGCCGCGACAGTGAACATCGAACAGCGATGCTTCGCAACCTTGCTGCTGGTTTATTTGAGCACGGTCAGATTGAAACAACGATGCCGAAAGCAAAAGCTGTTCAGCCATTCGTTGAAAAAATCATTACGATTGCAAAGCGTGGTGGTTTAAACTCAAGACGACGCATCGAACAACTCATCAATGATCGAAAGATTCATGCGTGGGTTGCAGATCCAAACGTGCCAGATTCAAAGAAGCACAATGATTTCTTTGACTTGCCAGACGAAGGCGCGATTGAGTTCAACCGTTATGGTGAAGTGCGAAAAGCGCCTCGCTTAGTCCAGCACATCATGACTGCAGTTGCACCTCGCTATGCAGACCGTGATGGTGGTTATACCCGTATCGTCAAAATCGGTAAACACCGACTCGGCGATGGCACTGACCTCGTCATTCTTCAACTTGTTGGAGAAGAAGATGGCCCGCAACTCGGTGGTTCTGACTCACGTCGACGCACGCAAAAGCAGCGAAGACGAGATTTTGCAGCGAAAGTTCTCGCATCAGCGCCTGCTCAAGAAGCAGTCGCAGATGAAGTCGAGGACGCAGTTGAACCTGAAGCAGCGACTGAAGAAGCAGTCGAGCAGTCAGAGGAAGCAGTTGTAGAAGAGGCGACTGAGGAAGTCGCAACCGAAGAAGCACCAGCAGAAGAAGCTGCTGACGGTGATGCCTCAGGCGAAGAAGAAACGAAAGAATAACGTTTCTACGAAAGTTGATTGAACTTCAGGTCCCTCGCATGTCGCGAGGGACCTTTTCTTTTATCATGCGTCTTAATCACATGCTTGACACTCTAGACAAACTTGAATCGGAAGCACTTTCTGAAATCGAAAGTGTTCAATCTGAAGACACGCTTGAGTCGTGGCGAATTGCGTTTCTGGGCTCAAAGGGCCGCCTGAAGGGCGTGATGCCCATGCTCAAGGATGTGCCAAAAGAAGAAAAGCCAGCAGTTGGTAAACGCCTCAATGAAGTGAAGGTCTCTCTTGAGTCTGCGTTTGATGCTCGTAAGCAATCACTCACTTCGCAAGAACACCCCCAATCACCAATGGATGTGACTGAACCGGGAGTCCCATCACGACTTGGCCGCCGGCACATCATCACAAGAACCATTGATGAGATTTCAGAAGTCTTTAAACGGATGGGGTTTTCCATCGCATTTGGTCCTGAGGTTGAAGATGAGTATCACAACTTCAATGCGTTAAACATTCCAGAAGACCATCCCGCACGCGAGCCCATTGATAACTTTTACATGGGCGACGACCGCATGCTTCGCAGTCAAACGTCAACCGTTCAGATTCGCGTCATGGAACAAACGAAGCCGCCGATTAAGGTCATTGCTGTTGGGCGTGTCTATCGTCCAGACACGCACGATGCAACGCATTACAGCATGTTCCACCAATGTGAAGGCCTCTTCGTTGCACCAAAAGTTTCAATGGTTGATTTAAAAACCACGCTCTTCCAGTTTGCAAAATCATATTTTGGAGAAGAAGCTGAAGTTCGATTTAGACCGAGCTTCTTCCCGTTCACTGAGCCATCTGCTGAAGTTGATATGAAGATGAAAATTAAAGGCAAGTGGCAGTGGGTCGAGATTGGTGGATGCGGGCTTGTTGACCCTCAAGTCTTTACCGAAGTTGGTTACGACCCTGAAAAGTGGCAGGGGTATGCCTTTGGACTCGGGATTGAACGCATCGCGATGTTGAAAAATGGTATTCCAGATATTCGTTTGCTCTTCGAAAATGACGCTCGGTTCTTGAGGCAGTTTTGAACGAACCAGAATCGAACCAAGAGAATTGGGTCACTGTCTGTGGTGCAATTTGTGTCATTGTCGGTGGATTGATGCTTTTTGGAGGATGCCTTGGCCTTTCAGGCATGGATGAGTTGCAGCAACTCCACACTGCCATCCCAATTGGGGAAGGCGAAATGAGCGAAACGCTGCAAAATCAACTTCTTGAACATGGTCCGCCAGCATGGTTTGCTCGGGTGAGCAGTCTTGTGACTGTCTGTTTGTCCCTCTATTTGCTCATGCAAGGTATCTTCCTGATTCAAAGAGATCCCCGCGTGCCAAGAAGACTCATGCTCTGGTCCGTCTGTTTCATCATTTTTACAGTGATGGTTGTTGTTATGAATTGGGTACCGAGATGGTTGTTGGTGGCATCAAACTCAGAAATCAAGGCAATGTTTCTTGCACAGTTATTCATTGCAATGCCGATGCAACTTGCGTTACCTGTCGGCTTGCTCATTTTCTTCAACAAACAAAAAGTGAAAGCCAACATCGCTCAGTGGAGATAAACTGTACGCATGAATTTTCTAGACGAACTTGAGTGGCGCGGCCTCCTTCATCAAACAACGGGTGGAGATGAGCTTCGCGAGCACTTAAATCAAAGGGGTTGCGTTGCTTACTGCGGTTTTGACCCGACAAAAGAAAGTTTAACCATTGGCAATTTCATGCCAATAAAACTGCTCAGACATTGGCAACTTGCTGGGCACACGCCAATCATCCTCATGGGTGGGGGGACTGGACTCATTGGCGACCCATCTGGGAAAGATGCTGAGCGTACGCTTCAATCAAAAGAAGTCGTTGAAAAGAATATCAAAGGACAATTGCGAGCATTTTCGAAAGTGCTTGATTTTGAAGGTGAAAACGCTGCCGTCATTGTGAACAATGCAGATTGGCTGTGCGAGTTAGGGTTCATCGATGTCCTTCGCGATGTCGGCAAACATTTCTCAGTGAACGTCATGATTCAAAAAGACTCAGTGAAAGATCGCCTGAACAACAGAGAGCAAGGCATTTCTTACACTGAGTTTAGTTACATGATTCTTCAAGCATACGACTTTCTTCATTTAAGAAAATCACACAACTGCACAGTGCAAATCGCTGGCAGTGACCAATACGGTAACATCGTCGCGGGCATTGACCTCATCAGGCGCTCAATGACAGGCGAAGATGAAAGAGCGTTTAGAGGCGCAGGGATTACATCGCCTTTGGTCACAGCAAGTGACGGTTCTAAGATTGGAAAAACTGAAGATGGTGCAATTTGGCTTACAGACGATTTGACATCTCCCTATGCATTCCATCAGTACTGGCTCAACGTGCCAGATGAAGATGCCGGGAAGTTTCTCCGCTGGTTTACATTCTTAAATCAAGAAGAAATCGCTGCCATTGAATTGGAACATGAAGCGTCGCCGCATCTGCGAACAGCACAAAAGAAACTTGCAGATGAGATGACTTGCATGTTCCACGGCGAAGACAACGTGAAGCGATGTAATGACGCAGCACAAGCCCTCTTTGGCGGTGACGTCACAGCGCTTGATGAGAGGATGCTCAGTGATGTGTTTGCTGACGTACCAGCGGGCGATTTTGCCAAAGCTTCACTTGGAACGAGCGAATCGAGTTTAGTTGAACTTCTTCCACAAACAGAGCTTTGTAAAAGTAAACGAGAAGCACGAGAGTTTTTGCAAAATGGTTCCGTCGCTGTTAACGGGGATAAAGTTGGCGGCGACGAAGCGCTAGAGCGTGTGCTGACAGAGGAAGACTTGCTTCATGACACCACCATTTTGCTTAGGCGTGGCAAAAAATCGTGGTTTGCGACACGGTGGAGCTGACGAGAGGGCTCGATTCAGGGGATTCAGGGTTCGTTTGCTGAAACAGGCGTGATGTTCAACTCTATGTTGAGCGATTCAGCATCCTCAACACTTCCCACAAGTTGGTGACCGGTACCATCCTTGTCAATTGCGAGGAAGGACGTCACTGGTTTCGACGCGATTTGCTGTTCCATGTCTCTTGATGCGAGCCGGATGACTGCAAAGACCGTATAGTCGCCTGCCTTAATGCCATCGATGATGTCCTTGTTTCCTTCAACAGTGACGTTTGAAATGGTCTTGCGAGGCAATTCGACTTCATACGAAGCATAATCTTCAGGTGGGCCAGCTAAAATCACTCGCACTTGAGGGAGTACAGTTTGCTCAGTCTTTGATTGAATCTTAAACGTCACTTCAACTCGGCTCGGTGACACAGAGACATCTGGAATATCGAGTGGGATTGGCAAGCGTATCGCAGCATCTCTTGTATGCACGACGCCCGGTGAAAGTTGTTGAAGGGCGGAGTCGCTCACGACTGCCTGGACAGTCACTGCATCAGGAAGACTCTCCCTGATTCGCTTCGGAATGTTGAGCGTGACAGTCGCTGGATTTACGGTGACATCACCACTCACAACAACATTTGAGAGCACGGCCTCAACTGCTGCCTCAACTTGAACCATCGTTTGAATATCGACATTGAATGAGGACGGCTCTGCCGAAATTGTTGTTGCGCCAGACGATTTAAACCCGTCAAGATCATTGATTCTTGTTGCAATGTCACTCAGTGTGACCGTGCCGTCAGTTTCAGCGACCGTTAAATCAAGTCCATTTGCACATACAGCTTTCGCGGTATCTACGGCGGAACGTGGTCCAGCAAAGGTGAGCGTGACCGATGCAAACGAAGGGGTGACAGTGCTTGCCATGCCTTCGGGTGCTTTGAATCTGACAGTCGTTGTAATTGTCGCTTCGGTTTTCGTTTGACCCGCTGCCCATAGCCAAATAATGACCGTAAGCGCCGTGACAAACAATAACATGACACCATTGTCTTTTTGCTTCATTCTGCGGCCTCCGGTGTAACGTCTAACTGGTCTTCAACTGCTTCTTCACTTTCTGGTTCGACTTCAGATTCACTGCTTAATTCAGCATTCAATCGCGTTGCTAGTGTTTGTTCCAACTCATCTCTGTCAATGGTTGTTAACACGCCTTGCTCAGCGAATGAAATGCGACCAGTTTGTTCGCTGATGACAACAATGAGTGCATCGCATCGCATCGACAAGCCAATTGCGGCTCGGTGTCTTGAGCCCAACTCTGAAGGCAACGCAACGGAATCGTCAGCGAGCGGAAATTGTACGCTTGCTTTCGTAATGCGGTCGCCACGAATGATGAGCCCCAAGTCATGGAGCGGGTTGTTTGGCCAGAATATTGATTGAAGGAGGGATGAACTCACTTGGGCGTCGATGAGTTGTCCGCCGATGACGTGGTCAGAAGTTCGATTTTCTCGCTCGATTGCAATGAGCCCACCGAACTGGTTTCGGCTTAAGAAAACCGAAGCGTCAGCGATGGACGTGATTGTGGTGTCGCCAATGGTGGGCGCGTGGCTGAATCTTGAAAACAAACCAGATTGGCTGACTCTTAGAGCAGCTTGTCGTAACTCTGGCTGGAAAATAATGATGAGCAATAACACGACGTACGTCAAGAATTGCTCTGCAAAGAAATCGAGTCGTTGGAATTGACCAGTTGTATCTGAAAGCATTTGAAGCAGCCAGAGTGGCGCGAGCAAGACGATGAGCCCGCGAATCACACCACCGCCTCTTGTGCCTTGTAAAAAACGAAACGCTAAAAAGACACTGAGCCAAATGACGAGAAGCTCAATAAGGGTCTCAAAAACATCGTATCCAAAAATATTCCAACTCATATATACTCAAAGTATACGCTGATACCGTAGGATTCTCATCTATGTCACGATTCGGAAATGCACAAAGTGTCTCTCGACCCACTGGGATTTGCTCAATCAGTGGTGATACCCTGACGCCCGGCACAAAAGCTGTCGCGGCGCTGATTGAACGTCAAGATGATGAGGGGTTTGATCGGTTTGATTATTCAGAGGCATCTTGGGAAGCAGCATCACCACCTGAACGGCTCTTTAGTCACTGGCGGTACATGGTGCCAGACGCAGAAGAGAAGCAGGGCATCATCATAGATGATGAGGTGTTGCTCGACTTGTTTGAACGCCTCGACGGCGATGAAAGGCCTCAAAGAGTCGCTTTTCGCTATATTTTAGCGCTTGTGTTGCTACGCAAAAGAAAGTTGCAACTCGTCTCTAGAGCACAGGATGATGACGGCGAACTTTGGAATTTGAAGTTTAGAGGAACAGATTGTGATCCAGTCACAGTCAGAAATCCCGGCATTGAGGAAGATGAAATTCAAGACTTGTCTGACCAACTTGGCGAGATTCTTCAAGGTGATTTTTAATGCTGCGGGTGTTGCTCATCACGATGTTGCTGCTGAGTTGCACGCAAGAAAAAATTGAGAATTTTCAACAGCACTCATCAATCTTAGGGATTGCAGAGCAAGAAAAACTGAGAACTGCTCAATTCACTTCACTCGTTGGCTATGGCGTCATCGAGTTTTCGTGGGAGGATGACAGGGGCAAACACCGTGAACAGGGTGATTTTGATTTTTGGAAAACGGGTCACTCCATCTCGCTTAGGGTGACAAAAGTGGGAGAGCTCATCGTGTGGGCGGGGAGTTCAAATGGCGACAGTTGGATGTTTGACTTTACAGGGGAGAAGTCAACGCTTCGGTTAAACGACGCTCGTTCTTTGTTTGCAGATGCACTTCTTGCGTTGCAATTGATTGGTCTTGAGCCCATTCCTGTCACAACGCAAGGGTGGGAAAGCGGGTGGATAGTTGAGTTTCAACAAGCGATGCCAACCTCAATCACAAAAGAACAAGAGGATGGAATATGGCGAGCAACGCTTCGCGAACCCATTGGAGTTGAACTTCAAGAAACACATGAACTCCACTGGCCAAAAACACCATCAAACATCGACCTCTCAAGTTCTGTGAATGATGTTGAACTGAAGATTGTGTTTGCGGGGCTCTCAACGATTGTGGATGATGAGCCAATGCACCGCGTGTTTGACCTTGAGTACCTCAACGAAAAACTACAGCCCGACGTCATCGAGCGTATCACACCGTCTCCCTGATTGTCCCCAAAAACGGAAGTTATCGCCCTGAATGAGCCGATATCTAGGAATGGCGATTGTGCATGGAGGCACGTTGACTCGCCACTTTGAACAACACGGAGAGGATGATTCGTGCAAGACCTTAGTCAATCACAACACACTGAAGACGCAGCTCACCATCGAACGCCATCGATGGTCATGCTCCTCTTGATTTCCTTTCTGATTGGGTTGTGTTTGTCAACGATTTCTTGGGGCGATGTTCTGCTTCTAGAGTCAACTTCTGATGAGCAAGACGTGCTGACATTGGTAACATTGAAAGCTCAGGTCGAAGAAGCGCTTGGCTTGAGCGTCGCGACTGTTCAAGCGACGTTTGAACAGCCACTTGATGGCGACGTGCCATTCCCGTGGCGCAATCGAATGGAGCCCGTAGTCCGAATCGCACTTCCCCATCACTGGATTCTCACACGAGCCGCCAATCAGGGTTCGCAAATCATCGTGCTTGAAGAAGTCAAACATATCGCAGCACTCGCGGTGCCAAGTGCACGCATTGAACTCCAAGTCGTTTCTCAGGGCCCAATTGTCATGGAAGCGCAAGAGCAGCCAATGATTCTTGGTAAACAAGTCGTGGTGCTTGTTGGTCTTTGCGCCATGTTTTGCGCGACGTTTCTGACATCACGCAGGAATAGCAACGTCGAAACTGTTTCGTACAATCCGCTCTTCGACGCATCGAGTGAAGCAAAGCGGATTCTTCAGATGGATTATGTTCATGCGAGACAAGCGATTGACCGGCTTCAAGGTCACCGGAAACAGGAAGTGCTTCATCACATCGCATCAAGTGAAGACGAAGTGATGCCCATTGTTGAAGTGTCTGCCCAGAAACAAACAGCAACTGTGTAACCGTCACACGTCGCTGAACGTGCCACGTGTAAGCATGAGTTCGAGGGTCTGGCAAACGATATCAACATCGCGCTGCGTCAACGTCGTGTAGAACGGCAGAGCCACTGTGCGTTCTGAAAGTGAACTTGAGACAGGGCAAGCATTCTCAGGCGTGTTGTATGCTTGGAACGGGGGTAACGATGGGAGTGATTGATAGAAATCAGCTGCACCAATGTCATGTCGATGGAGTCCCCGAATGACTTCATCTCGCTCTTCTCTTGAGAATCGATCGCCAAGTCGAATGACATAACCATCCCAACTCATCTCGACATCAGATTCAATGGTTGGGCACATGACTTCTGAAACGCCGCAAAGCCGCTCGGTGTACCACTTGGCAATTGAATCGCGTTTCTCCAGAATGGAATCCATTCGACTCATCTGCACGCACCCAACCGCAGCGTGTACTTCGCTGAGGCGGTACCCATGACCTCGTGCGAGCAAGTGGTCATCTGTACGCACGTGGTGGAGTTCATCGAGCGTTGCAACGGGGCTTTGGTCATACCCATGATTTCGTCTTAACTTACACTCTGAAGCGAGGTGGTCGTCGTTGGTCACAATCATGCCACCCTCGACGCATGTCAGTTGTGCAGCAGAATGAAACGCAAAGACTGCGACGCGACCGAACGTGCCGACTATCCTGCCATTGAGCGTACTTCCGATGGCTTGACGTGCGTCTTCAATGAGTGGAATCTCATATTCCTGTGCGATTCGTGCTAGTTCGTCGATCCCTGCAGGATTGCCGAACGTGTGCGTTGCAATGATTGCTTTGGTTGCGTCGCTGATTTTTCGTTCAACATCCTTTGCATCGATGTTGAGTGTCCGTGGGTCGCAATCAACAAATCGAGGTGTTGCACCAATATGGAGAATCGCAGATGCTGTTGAAGGGAATGCAAACGATGCTGTGAGGACTTCATGTCCACCGCTGATGCCAAGAGACTCAAGGGCAATCTCCATGGCACTATTCCCTGAATTCGTTGCAATCCCATTTGTATTTTCCGTGTGGGTACTGACGAGGTCTTCGAACTTCTTTGTCCATGGACCAAGTGTGAGCACTTGACTTCGCAGTGCATCAGATGCAGCGGCGATTTCTTCTTCGGAAATGTGAGCGAGACTAAGAGGGATTTTTGCGGACACTTTGGTTACTGTGTGCTTACTGCGGCTAGCGCTTTGTCAGCGAGCCCCATCTTTTTAAGATAGAGCCAAGCTGCTTGTGTTTTGAGTGGTTGAATCACGTCGCCACCACCAGCTGCAATGATTCCTAGGTACTTTTGGTCAATCTCTGGAAGGGGGTCTTGACCCCGCGCCATGAGAAGAAGGGTCATGACATCCGCTTTGTTGACACCAATGCGTTTGAGCATGGCAGCTTGTTCAATGGCACCCTTCATCGTCTTGTCATCAGTCAATTGAAGCATCGCAAGCAGCATGTACTCTTGTTGAGCACTGTCATCTTTCGTTTCATGTAGGAGTTCCCAGGCTTGCTCGGGCTTCACCCTGATGAGTTGTCTAAACGCTCTGCTTGCTGAATCTCTTCTTCGAAGGGAAACGTCATCTTCAAACTTGGAGAGTTCAGTGTAAAACCGAGTTTGCTGAGCATCACTCAATTGATGCGCTGCATCAAATGCCCATTCAGTTGAATCACGGTGGCCTCGTTTAATGAGGTCAGCGAGCGCATCAACATCACTCTCAGTCACTCTGTCAATAGGTTTATTGACAGCACCCGCTTTTGCCATCAGTCCAAGCAGTGAATCGTCAAGGTCAATATTAAGACGCTCAATCATTTTTGCAGTTGGAATGACATTTGATTCAAGCAGAACGAGGAGATATCGAACTTGTTCTTTGCGATTTGGCTCTTTCGGGAATTGGCTCTCCCAAAGTTCGATGCCTTTGTCTGGATTCACAACTAGCAAGGTATGCAACGCAAAATATCGTTCATTGCCGGTTAATGAAACTGCATTGTTCTCGATGAGGTCTTCGAGCCATGGTGATGCACTTTGAAGGTTGTATTGACGAATCATTTGCAATGTCGTTTGCAGGGATTTGTCTTTTTCAATGCTCGACGCTCTACGGAGTCGCCGTGTCACTTCTTCAATCACTTCATCTTCGCCAAGCAGTAACGCTGCAAACATTGCAACACTTAATTCAGTCGTGCTCGACAACTCGCGAAGCATCGTTTTGTTTGGTTCAACGCCAAGCATCGACAACTCAGCAATGAGCCATAACTTTGGAGTCTTCTCAAGCAGTGGCCACTTCAACAAAGATTCCATTTGTTCTTGTTGCACAAGACCATCATCAATGGCTTGTAACAACAAGTGCTCCCGAGCAAGGGGTGCAACTTGTTGCACCAGCCACGGGTCAATCGTTTGTTCTTCGCTTAATTCCGCAAGCCCAAGGACTGCGTGAACTTGAACAGGCCAATCTGGATGCTGAGCAAACTGAAAAAAGAAAGGCCTAAGGTCAATGTCTCTTAAGTTTCTAAGCGCCGCGAGATTGATCAAACTGTTTTCGTTGCTTGTCGCTTTTTGCAATTGCACAAGTGCTGCATCAGTTTTGTCGGAGTCGCGTGAAACTGATGCAATCATCAACGATGAAATCAACATGGCGATGATGCATTGCATGTCGCGATTGTAACATTAAATCACATAATTTCTCAGAGATTCAGCGTGTCAAAGCGATGAAAGAAATGCTGTTACTTCCTTGAAACAGCATTTCCTCATCGCGTGATTCGGGCAGGCTCCTTCCTAGCCCGTGATTTTGAACCTGTCGATTGAGCATAGTTGCGAACAGCCCAAGTCAACTGGTCAATAAGTTCTCTCATTTCAACATGCTCAACACCACATTTTTGTGGTTGGGAATCACTATTGAGTTCTTCAGTAATCCGTTTAACGGCGGCATGAACCGTCGAGTGATTTTTTCGGCCAAGCGCTTGCGCAAGTTCTGGATAACTCATGGTTGTCAATGAACGTCCAAGATATGCTGAAATCGAACGCCAGAATACAATTGTTGTTGCTCGAGACCGTCCGCGAATTTCTTGAGCCGATATGCCCGCTCGTTTGCAGACCACTTCGATGACGTCATTCATGCTTACCTGCGTCTTCACGCTGCTTGAAGTTTGGACCACTTGCTGAATTGAATCAATGCCCAATTGCGAACTGCTCTTTAACAGCAAGCCGGAAACCGCTTTGAGGCGAGTCATGATGCCTTCAATCTCTCTTACTGAGCCAACAGCTTGTGAGGCGAGGTGGTCAATAGCACCCTCAGTCAGGGAGATGCCTTTGACGAGTGAGAGCTGTGAGATGATTTGTTTGCGAGTTTCTCTGTCTGGTCGGTTTACTTCAGCAATCATGCCAGCAACAAATCGGTTTGCCAATGCCCGATTGAGTTGTTTGATTTGCCTTGGGTCCTCGTCAGATGCGAGCACTAGTCGAGCGCCTCGAAGTCCAGCAGCGTCGAGGGTGTGCAGGAGTTCTTCCTGCGTCTTCTTTTTGCTCGCAACAAAATGAACGTCGTCAATTGCAAGCAAATCTAATGTTCGGTATCGATTTCGGAATCGTGCAAAATCGCCACACCTTGAACTTGCAATAAACTCGTTGGTGAATTGCTCTGCAGTGATGTATCGAACTTTGCTGCCTTCAACTTGGGCTGCTTGTTTGCAGATGGCTTGGAGTAAATGTGTCTTTCCAACACCGCATGCGCCATGTATGAAAAGAGGGGAGATGCTCATTCCCGCTGAAGATGACATCTCTTTTGCGGCAGCACAAGCGAGTGCATTGCATTGCCCAACGATGAATTCATCGAAGCCGAGTAATTGTCTGATTCGCTTGATGACAGGTCGTTGGGTTGGTTGGGCAGGGACGTGAACACTTTTCTCTGTCGCGTTCTGTTGAGGGGAATCTTGGACCTCAACCGTAAACTGGATATTGTCCTTGCCGTAGGCGTCTTGCAACGCTTGCGTGAGTTGATTTGAAAAACGGTCTCGAATCCAGTTCGCTGCGAGCGGCGTAGCAGCAAGAACTTGAACTTCTTGGTCCCCACAGTCGAATTGTGTGTTTGCAAACCACATGTTGTATGGTCGCGTCCCCAGATTCTGATTGAGCGATGTTCGAACTTGCTGCTCAATTGTTGGGATGTTTGCTTTATCCATTGGGCTGGATTTGCCTCACACAAAACGGACGCCGAGAGTGAAGAGTCCATTCAGACAACCGATGCTCATCCTTAAGCAGTTCGCGGAGAATACTCATTTCACATTTCAGTGCAACCATGTTGCTGGCACATGTGCACAAATTTGCGGAGGCGTTTTTTCATAAGTGCAGTAATTTCCTGAGTCAACGAAAGGCAAATTTTTTTTACTTTCGTTTTATGCACAATTGTCAACAAAGTGTGGACAAGTTCAGCACAACTGTGCCATGAATGCTCGCCGCGATTGAGTCGGATGGAAGTCCCACTTGGTATACAGATTCATCGCGCTCGAGTTTGCATCATCGACCACTAATGTAATCCGTTTAAAGTCATGATGTTGTGCAAGTTCTATCGATTTGGACATGCAGCAATCTGCGATTCCACGATTGCGGTGACTGGGCACAACACCAACATAGGCAAGTTCAACCGCGTCATCTTTTTGGTTGAGCAAGAGGACGCACGACGGCTCGTCATCAATCATGCCAATGAACCACAACTCAGGTCGACATGGGTCGCTCCCGCGGTGCCCCTCAATGACATCCTGAACTTGCCTGATGCCATGAAGGTTTGGGCAATCGAGTGAGTCAATGTACGTCTGTTCAAGGACGTACCCTAGCGCATGGTCATCGAATGACTCCATCGTTTGAAACTCCACCTCGTGTTGCGTGACATTGGTTGGAATTAATGGGCTTATGTTCAGCTCCATGTACTGAAGTTCAGCGAGGTCTTTAAACCCAGATGAAAGGATGGCTTGTACCTGCTTTGAGGGTGCTGGTTTCGGTAATACAATTTGAGCCAGTGCCAGTGGTTTTTCTCGCAACGTGCTGAGCGTCTTCGCTAAGAGTGCTTGAAGATCAGCGATGGCTTGGTCCGTGGTCGGAATGCTCGTCAGAATAGAAGCCGTTCGCCCTTGATTGATGACCCAGAGGGTGGCCGCACTCCCTTGGTGTTGAATCGCATACTGCTCGCCTTCAAGGTGACCAAGCAGTGCTAGAAGGCGACTTCCACCTTCTTTTCCAGCAATCAATTCTGCTGCAATGAGTTCATGATTCTTCGTATTCATGGGTGCTCAAGGCATATCCTACTGCTAGAATATGGAACAGGAGTTTCTGTATGAAAAAGCACATCTTCATCTCATCAATCATGGTACTTTTTGTCATGGCATGCAGTACGCTCGCAATGGCGTATCCCAAAGCAACTGACCACGCCAAGCGCTGGCAGTTCGATTTCGACGCTGGGGATTTGGCGTTCTATCAAGACGAAGAAAGTGGCAAGGGCTACTGGGTCATGCGATATGAAGTGACAAACAATACAGGCGCTGACCGTCAATGGACTCCAAACATGGAGTTGGTCACTGATAAGGGTGAAATCATCGTCGATGGAAATGACGTGCCTCGCGCCGTTCAACTTCGACTTCTTGATGTCTATGGAGATGAACTTCTAAAATCGCAATCCAATGCGACAGGGCATTTCCTGCAAGGCAAGGAAAATGCAATTCGAGGCCTCGTCATCTGGAAAGCTGGTAATAAAAATGTCAAAGAGATTCAAGTCTTCGTGGCAGGGGTGAGTGGTGACACTGCAGATGTCATTCATCCGCTCACTGGCGAAAAGCACAAACTCCACCGCGTGATTCAACTCTCATGGAAAGTCGATGGCCCGCTTGATGCAATGCAACTCAAGCCGCTTCCAACGCGACCAGTGAGTGGTGGCACGAGTGTGCGAAGAGTGTCAACGGACGAGAGAGACTCGATTAACGGCGATGAAGTCGTTCAAAAGTGGATTTTTCGGTAAGTAATCTACTTGATTGAGACACCCCAGAGAGGGGTTGTGCCGTACTCTCATTTTGATACAATACGGGGCTCCAGCACGTGGCTGGACGATGAAGTAAGGAGCTTTGCTGTGGCCCATAAGAAGAGTGGTGGTTCAACCAACAACGGACGCGATTCAAACCCACAATATCGTGGTATTAAGTTGTACAGTGGTGAAACTGCGAAGTCAGGTTCAATCATCGTTCGTCAGTGTGGTACAAAGTTTAAAGCAGGTTACTTAGTGCGTCGTGGCAATGATGACTCCCTCTATGCTACTGAGCCAGGGCTCGTACGCTTCAGAGGCCGGTATGTGGACATCGTCCCATCAAACCCTGATGTGCCGCAATATACAGCTGTTGACACAGCTGTTGGCTAAGTCAACACCCAACCTCCTCCATTGTGAATAAGTCATGTTAATTGACCGAGCAAGAATCTTTGTCCGTAGTGGCAAGGGCGGTGATGGTTGCATGAGTTTTCGCCGTGAAAAGTTCATCCCCAAAGGTGGTCCAAACGGCGGAGATGGTGGTGATGGCGGTTCCGTTGTGCTAGTTGGTGATGAATCCGTCGGGACATTGCTTCCGCTCACGCACAAGCCACACTACAGAGCTGAACATGGTGGTCAGGGGAAGGGGAGTCAAATGCATGGAGCAAATGGCGCTGACCGTGTTGTGCATGTGCCCCTTGGTACCCTCGTCAGAGATGAAGCAACGGGTGAACTTCTTGCAGACATTTCTGAAGAAGGTCAGCGAGTGACAGTGGTCCAAGGCGGGAAGGGCGGCTTTGGAAATGAGCACTTTAAGTCTGCGACAAATCAAGCGCCACGCGAGTTTACCCATGGTGAACCCTACACCGAAAAAATTCTCAACCTTGAGTTAAAACTGATTGCTGATGTTGGATTGGTTGGATTGCCAAACGCAGGGAAATCGACGTTTCTCACGGCAGTCTCGGCAGCAAGACCAAAAACCGCAGACTATCCATTCACAACGTTGCACCCCCATCTTGGGATTGCTGAACTTGATATCAATCGGCGTCTTGTCATCGCTGACATTCCAGGTCTCATCGAAGGTGCCTCCGATGGCGCAGGACTTGGGCACAGATTCCTTAAACACATCGAACGAACAAATGTACTCCTTCATCTCGTTGACATTTGTCCAGTGGATGGAAGCAATCCAGTTGATAACTACCGCACGATACGCAGTGAACTTGAGCGGTATTCACCTGAACTTGCTTCAAAGAAAGAGCTCGTTGTCTTGAACAAGATTGATATGATTCCAGAAGCCGACCGGCTTCCGCTTATGCAATCAATCTTCAGGGATCTTCAGATTGATGATGCGTTAGTGTGCTCTGGAGTAAGTTCAGAAGGCGTTCCTGCCGTGTTAGAAGCGTGTTTCAAGCTCAAATCTTGAAAACTTACCAACTCTAGTTACACTAGTTGCATGGTAAAAAAAGCATTTAAGTATCTCGCAATCTTTTTCGCTGTGGTGTTTCTTGTCTATGGGGTTTGGGTGTTTGTCGCGATGCAAAGACAGGCGACAATCAGTGTTGATTACAGAGTGAAGATTAATGAAGTTGCAGCAGCAGTGCCAGCAGATGAACGGGCTTGGCCAATCTATCGAGATGCAGTCATTGCACTTCGGCTTGACCCAGAACCAAACATCTATCAAATTTATGACGAACCGAGTTTCGATGAGCCAACGTGGCCAACTGATGAGGGTTGGGTGCACTATGACTCGTGGATTGAAGGGCACCAAGACACGTTAGAACAAGTCCGCAGAGCATCTTCAATGAAAGGCGCAGGGCTCATTCTTGGCTCGGTCGCAGAAGAAGACAAGGACGTGTTTCCTGACCAGTATGCAATGGAACAATCGGGCGAAGGAAGTGAAGAATATCTCTTTAGTCTGTTGATGCCCCAACTCAGCCACTTTAGGTCAATGGGGAGAGCGCTCGCAACAGATGCGAAGGTTGCTGCCCATGAGGGTGATGCAGTGCGGTGTCTTGAAGACTTGCAAGCCATCATTGGACTGTCAAATCATGTCCGCGAGCATCCCGTTCTCATCAGCGATTTAGTCGGTCATTCGCTGATAAACCTAGCCATTTATACGATGAGCGATGTGCTCTCCCACGAGCCATTTTTGTTCAATGAAGATGAACTTGCGATTCTGAAGGAAGATGTGCAGTCGCTCCACGCCAAGACTGACATCAGGTTTGAAGGCGAGCGGTACCTCATGCTCGACTTGCTCCAGCGCATGTACACCGACGATGGCAATGGCGATGGCTCGCTTATTCCCCTTGAGGCCTCAAACAGTCTGATGTACTTACAGGGTGTCGAGAACACCTATCAATCCGTTTCGTTTACGCCTGCACTTTTTGCACCGATTGCAGACGTGTTCCATGCCTCTCGCAAAGAGTTGCTAGATGAATATGACAGCAGACTCAATGCGGTAGAGTCGAAGAAAGTCTATTCATTGGGAGAACTCGCAGCACTCGAAGAGCCGTTTCCTACGTATGAGCACACGGGCGGCGTCGTGCTCAATAAGAACTTCATTATCGATTTGCTCATGCCAGCACTCGACCGCATCGTCTTACAAACGATGTACACCAAGGGAAACATCGATGGTCTGCTTGCGACGATTCATGCAATTGAGTCTTATCGAGTGGATGGCACTTGGCCTGCATCACTCGATGGGTCTGGCGTGAGTGACCAATGGAGCGGTGAACCGCTTCGCATTGCGATGGGTGATGGGCATCCCGTGATTTACTCAGTTGGCTCAAACCAGCAAGATGATGGCGGAGTGCACCACAGAGACGCGCATGTGTTTGGTTCACATAAAGGTGGTGACTGGATTTTCTGGCCGCCGCAAGAGTAGAATGTCCACATGCCTATTGGACTTTCAGCGACATCGTTAGAATCGTGGTTTAATCAGGGACAGTCGTATGACGACTACCTTGCAAACGCGCCGGAAAAAGCAACGCCGTGGCGAGATAATGATGCCCGTTGCGTGCTGAGTGACAACCAGCAAACACTGCTTAACTCATTTACCAGAACGATGAACGTGCTTTGCCTCTCGGGAGTTTGGTGTGGCGATTGCTCAAGTCAAGGTCCAATGCTCAATGCAATTGCATCTGGCTCACCGAACATTGAATTGAAGTGGCTCGACCGTGATGTTGCAAAAGAACTCTCGGATCATCTTGCCATCAATCAAGGGAACCGCGTTCCAACAGTACTCTTTATGTCAGAAGATTTTGAACCAGTGAGCGTGATGGGTGACAGGGCGCTTGCTCGCTATCGAGCGAAAGCGGCTAAATCATTAGGTGCTTATTGCGAGTTGCCCATCGCAATGATTCCTGAAGATGAATTTCAAGCAACGCTTCAAGATTGGTTAAACGAGTTTGAACGCGTTCAACTCTTGCTCCGACTCAGTCCGCGCTTGCGACAGCGCCACAACGATTAACTGTTTAAATCTGACTGAATCTTCCGCAACAATTCAAACGCATCCATCGGACTCATGGCGTCGATATTGAGCGACTTGAGTTCATCAATCAGTGGATGGTCAGCGTGCTGCGTAAACAAATCCAACTGCGGCTTTTCAGGAATCGAAGTTGTTCGGTCTTCTTGTGATTGCACCGAAAGAGTGTCAAGGATTTGATTGGCTCGTTTGACGACATCTTGCGGGACGCCAGCGATTTTTGCAACGTGAATGCCGTAGCTCCGATCACTCTTCCCCTTTTCGATTTGATAAAGAAAGACGATGTCATCTTTCCACTCTCTAATCTTCACATGTTCATTTTTCACGTTATCAAGCGTCGTTTCTAACGTCGTTAACTCGTGATAATGCGTTGCAAAGAGTGTCCTGCATTGTTTCTCAGAGAGACGCTCTGCAATGGCCCATGCAAGTGACAAGCCGTCAAGCGTGCTCGTCCCGCGACCAATCTCATCAAGAATAATGAGACTTCGCTGCGTGGCGTTATTCAAAATGTTTGCGGTTTCAACCATTTCAACCATGAAGGTTGATTGCCCAGAATGAAGTTCGTCGCTCGCACCAACTCGAGTGAAGATTTTGTCAACGAGTCCAATGTGGGCTGTTGTTGCAGGGACGAAACTGCCTGTGTGCGCAAGAAGCGTGATGAGTGCAACTTGACGAATGTAAGTGGATTTGCCTGCCATGTTTGGTCCAGTGATGAGCGTGAATGAGTGTTCATCTAGCGAGCAACTGTTCGCGACAAACTCATGTTCTAGCAGTCGGTCAAGCACTGGATGCCTGCCATCTTCAATGTGTAGAATGGGGTCTTCAGAAATGCGGGGTTTGGTGTAGCCATATTTTTTCGCAACATCTGCAAAACTTAAGAGCACATCGATTTGTGCAACGAGCTTGCCGAACAATGAAATGTCATTGATGTGAGAAGTCAGCGTTTCACAAAGTAACGCGAAGAGTTCTTGTTCACGTTTGAGTGCGTCTGACTCAGCACTAAGCACTTTTTCCTCAAATGCTTTAAGCTCAGGAGTGATGTAGCGCTCAGCATTCTTTAACGTTTGTTTCCGCGTGAAGGACATCGGGACATTGCTTGATTGTGCGTGTGAGACCTCAATGTAGTAACCAAACACTTTATTGAATCCAACTTTGAGCGCCGAAAGTTCAGTTGATTCTAAAAGGTTCGCTTGATATTCAGCAAGCCATGCGCCAGCATCTCGTTGTAATGTTCTCGCTTCGTCGAGTTCATTGTCAACGCCAACTTTAAACAAGCCACCATCCCGCATATGTGCAGGAGGGCACTCGACGCATTGATTACAGATGACTTTCGCAAGGCCAGTTACCGTTTCGGACACTGAACCAAGTGCATCATGTATGGACGCACATGCAGGAATGTTGAGTTGCTCAGTGAGTGCGCCGCAGGATTCAAGCGACTGCCCTAAGGCAACAATGTCTCTTGGAGTGACGCGTCCCATTGAAATGCGACCGCAAATGCGGGAAACATCTTGAATCGTTTGCAATGTTTGCTTGATGGTGTGGAATCGTTCGCTTTCTAAGATGAACGCGCCGACCATCGACTGACGCTCTTCGATGGCGTCCATTTGAGCAAGTGGTTCGCAGAGCCACTTCCGCATCATGCGTTTACCCATCGGCGTTTTACACTGTTGCATCACCCAGAGTAATGAGCCCTCGACCTCGCCGCTTCGAATCGTTTTTTCAATCTCAAGCGAGCGAATGGTCGTTGCATCGAGTGCAATGATTTGGTCGCTGTGATTCATTGAAGGGGGCGCTAAATGTGTGAGTGCATCGTGCGACGTTTGTGTTTCTTGAACATATTGCAAGAGCGCGCCAGCGGTACCAACAGCGAGTGGGTGTTCGCCGAGACCAAATCCCTCAGTCGTTGAAACGCCATACGATTTGCAAAGCGTTGTTTCACCTTCGTCCGTTTGGAACATCCACTGGGGACGAGTGGTGACAGCAATTCCTTTTCTTTTCGCGATAGCTGAAAGCACTTCATCATCTTCAGGAACAATGAGTTCTGAGATGTGGAGCCGTTCAAACAAATCATCGACTCTGAGCGTAGGGCACGTGTAACAATCAAAGGAGCCAGTTGAAAGTTCGGAAGTTGCAACGCTGGTTGTGTTGCTATCAGCTTGAGCTGCTGCAAGCAGATTGATGGTTGCATCATCGAGCAGCGATTCATCGATGAGCGTTCCCGGTGTCACGATGCGAGTGACGCCGCGTTTGACAACACCCTTTGCTTCAGCGGGGTCTTCCAACTGTTCACAGACGGCGACTCTAAAGCCCTCTTGAACGAGTTTGCTAATGTAATTTTCAGCGGCGTGGAACGGAACGCCTGCCATATCGATGCCATTGCCTCTTTGTGTGAGCGATAGCCCAATTGCTTTTGAGACGACTCTTGCGTCTTCGTCAAACATTTCATAAAAGTCGCCCATGCGAAAGAAGAGTACGCACTCTGGGTGCGCATCTTTCATGGTTCGGTACTGCTGCATCGCAGGGGTTGACCAAGGATTCGATTGCTTGCTCTTCTTCTTCTGAGCCGTATCTGGCGTCATGCTCTTATTTTAGCGTGTCACCGTTTCAAGGAGACTTGATAAAATGGTGCATTGGTCATGATTATATCTCTCATACTTATCGTCATCGTTTCTGTTGCTAGTGGCATGGCTGCACTCGCAGTCCGTCCAACACACCGCCGAATGCAAATTGCCCTCAGTTTTATTGGTGGCGTTATGGTCGGGATGGCGCTGCTTGAGTTCATCCCAGAAGCAGTCATTCATGGCGATGTTGATACAGCGATGTTGAGTGTCCTCGGCGGGTTCTTTGGATTGTTCTTGCTTGAGCGATTTATTCCATCCCATTGTCATGATGTCGCAGAAGGTGAACACGCGTCTTGTGGGCATGACCATCAACTCACTTGGGTAGGGGCTGCGTTTGGTCTCAGTGTTCACACACTTCTTGAAGGTGTTGCCATCGCAGCAGCGTGGCAGGCAGGCGGCTCACCGCTCGGATTTGGCGTGGCGCTTGTTGTGCTTTTGCATAAACCATTTGACGCGCTCACCCTTGTTGCAACGATGAGACACAACAACGTCTC
>JAERSY010000046.1 GCA_016845245.1 Phycisphaerae bacterium | reverse complement strand
GTACAAATGCTCATTCCATTTCTTTTTTCAACGCTCATCGCCGCACCTCAAGGCAAATTCATATCACAAATCGATGGACTCAAAGAGCCAGTCCATGCGGTCTGGTTACCTGACGGAAAAATCGCTGTTGCAGATCGCCTTGCTGACGAAATCATCTTGATGGATGACACTGGCTTCCGACTTAAAACGATTCGGAAGGAAAACCCGCTTTATGTCAATAAAGTGATGTTTGGGGAAGAGCAGATTGAGATTGAGTTGCCTGAGCAACCAGATTGGCTCGGCAGCGACATCCGCCATGCAGGAATTCCATGTCAAACAGAAGATGGTTGGATCGTGCCTGACATTACAGAACACTCGATTCGCCATTATGACAATGACGGTAAATTTATTGGGCAGTGGGGTGTCCATGCCTTGCTTCCACATGAGGGTGAAGGAAAACTGCATTATCCGAACTCAGTTGATGTGTCAGATGATGGAAGGATTTTAATATGTGAGGGCTTTGAAGGTCGTCTTCAGATTTTTGAGCTCGATGAGGGGGAGCCAGAACCACAACCACTCGTCACGAACATCGCGCACTTTGGAAAACAGATTGACTCATTTGGAGATTTAATCTTAGTCGCCGAACCAGAAATGGGTGACTTGTACTTATTGAGAACCGGGCTAGAGGTTCCAATCGAGTTGACTCGCTTTGGTGGAGAAGGGAATGCGCCACATCAATTCAAATGGATTGATGGTTTCTGGCTTGGTGATGGCGAGATTAAGGTGCGAGGTGATGGATTTGTGAAATCGTTTGTCTATGAACATGATTCCGAAAGCAAGATGAAGCAAAAGCCGGGCATGGTTAAGTTTCAAACAGCACAAGCATTTAAAGGGAATGTTGTTCAGCAAATTGGGCATCATTTCTATCCACTGTCTCACACAGTGGCATTCTCACCAGATGGATTATCAATGTGGTCAGTCGATGCAGAGGGTGAACAAGTCGTCCAGTTTTCGCTTCCCGCATTTGATGTGCAACAAATCATTCGAGGGTTCCATGAACCATGCGGCATTGCGATTGAAAAAAGTGGAAACATTCTCGTCTCAGATTTTGGCGCATCTCACATTAAAAGGTTCTCGCCGGAAGGCGAACTCATTGAGACGTTTGGGGATGAAGGGACGAAATACTATGAGATGCGTAAGCCAGCAGGGATTACAGTTCTCGATGATGGAACAGTGATCGTCGTTGACTGGGGCAATCATCGAGCGCAGGCGTATGGTGTCGATGGAAAATGGCTTGCAACATTTGGGCGTGGCAGACACTGGACGAGAGAAAAAAATCCACCCCCACATTCAATCATGAGTAATGCGGGCTCTTACAAAGTTACATTCTCGCCAAGTCCAAATGAAATGCCCCTGAACGAAGTGTTTGAACTCATCACGACGATTGAGGGCGGGGTAGGCATAAAGAGTTTAAGAGTTGATGCGGCAATGCCAAGTCATGGGCATGGCATGATGACAGACCCTGTGACGACGCTTCAAGAAGATGGTTCTTACAAAACAACGGGCATGCTGTTAAGCATGCCGGGATTGTGGGAGTTGTACTTTGACATAGACAATGGCACGACTATTGAGCGTGCTCAGGACGCGCTTGTCTTGGATCCTTGAGCAGTTTTTCGTCTGGCAGGGGCGCTGTTAACGATTCAAGAAATGCTTTGAGGTCTAACTTTTGCTGTGCAGTCATATTGAGTGGCGTGAGTATTGTCTCGCGATGATGGTCGGCACTCACAAAGTTTTCAAGCGTCGAATAATGTTCAATCACATCATCAAGTGTTTGATGTTGTCCTGCATGCATGTAGGGTGCTGTTCGTGCAACATTTCGTAAGCTTGGTGTGCGGAACGCGCCCCAATCGTCTTTTCGCTTTGCAATGTGTTTTGTAATTGTGGCGCGCATACTCTCAGCATCATTGCTGAATTGGCTGCCTGCGCTAAACTCAGCGTTTGTAACAAGGTCAATCGCCCCATACCGGCCACTGTCTTTCAATGGGCCACCATGTAATGGCGGAATACCAACTGAATGGAATGAGCCATCAGTAAACCAGGGACCGAAATGACACCTGAGACAACCGCCATCTGTGATAAAGAATTGAAGGCCTCGTTTAGCGGACTCGGACAGGGCGTCCATGTCACCTGCTACAAATGCATCGAATGGTGCATCAGCCGCGGATAACTGCGTGATGTACGCAGCGATGGCTTTTGACAACTTTGCCGCGTTTTCATCGACTTGTTGTGATTCCATTGCACCAAACACATTGTTCCACTGCGAATGTAACACCTCATCCTTCCGTATGATGTCCAAGGCGTCACTACGAGTCATATTCATTTCGCTCGGATGTTCAATGGTTTGGATTGGTTGCCCCCAAAGCGTGTCAGCTCTGCCATCCCAGAAGAACCACCGTTGATGGGCAGCATTTAGAACGGTCGGCGTGTTGCGTTCAAGCGGTTTTATCCCTGTCGAAACACTTAGACCATCTGTGAAGTAGAGGTCTGGAATATGACATGTTGAACAAGCAACTTCGCCATTTGATGAGATTCGTTTGTCAAAGAAGAGGTGCTGCCCAAGCAGTGCAGAGTCTTTGTTCTGCTCGTACTCATTTGTCGTGTCTGCTTGCAGGGAAGCGGGGCTGAGGGAACGAATGACTTTCCATTCACCTTCAGAAAATGTTTGCGCGGAAACATCTTGTGCAATCAATGAGATGCAGAGCAGGGCGAGCATGCGTTGATGTTACTCGATTGTGAGCGTGCCTGAACCTGTTGCGCCTTGCCAGCCACCAATTCGAATGAAGTACGTTTCTCCTTCTGTGACGTTGTAGTCAAATGATGAGTAATACGCCTGGCAGTCATTGCCACCATCGCCATCACCATTGCACGTCACTTGATTACCACAATTGCCTTCATAGAGAACCATCGAGGTGTCGTAACTGTTATTGTCACATGTCGTGAAGTACGCATTTCCTGAGAATTCTGCGACCCAAGCGAACCAAATGTCACTTGAGTTATCCCAGCTCAAATACGTACCTTCGCATTGACTGTCATCTGGCTGCGGTGAGCTTGGCGTCGCCGTCATTGTTTCAAATGCGTTTGCACCAAGTGCTGCAGTTAACGCAACCTTGCACTCATCGCCTGCACCAGGGCAGTTTGTAGTTTCACAACTCGTGTTGTCACCCATGTAACTTCCACCAAGTTCGCTGCAGTCTGCTTCCGAATACTCCTCGCAAGTAAAATCTTGCAGACAGCATGAGCCAGTGATCACACATTCAGAACCCCAGTTACTAATTAAGTGAAGCACGTCGCCAACGTTAACGCAACAGTTGTCGTCGACGTCACCAGTTGGTCTAAAGGTGCCGTCACCACAAGCGCCCCAGTTGTCAATCACAGCAAGCACGTCTCCAACGCCAACCGAACCATCACCATCGATGTCGTCGGAACACTGTGGTAGTGGTTGTTCGCATGGGTTTGGAATCTCAACAGTCCAAACGAATAGACCTTTTTCTAAATCACTACCGATGACTGTTCCGCTTGGGAAGTAAGGGTAACAACTCCATAGCCCGTTGAAACTCGCGTTGTCGTTTTGTTCATACGTATCGAAGTAAGCGAAGGGTGTTGGGTTGAGTGGATCACTTGCGTCAAACACTCTTAAGCCGCTGCGATAGTTCGCTTCATAGATTTTCCCGTTATGGGTATATAGGTTATGGTCTACCGCTGATGAGCCACTTGAAAAAGATCCGACGAATGTGGGATTCTCTAGCACTTCAACATTAAAAATTCGTGTGTTTGTTTGAACGCCGGTGTCTTGTTCATCAAGCTCATCGTTGTGATAAAAATACTTTCGGTCTTCTGAGAGCCATCCTTGGTGAGAGTAACCAGACCCAGAATATTGCACTTCGCCAATCACTGTTGGATTTGATTTGTTTGTTACGTCAACAATCGTTAAGCCAGTTTCGCTCCAGCCGCCGTTATAACCGCCACAACAAAATGCAATTTGCTTTCCTGCATATGGACCCTCTGTATACGTGACGACTTGAGCATCGTGTACATACTTATCATCCCACCCGCCAACATGCGTCGGTGATGCTGGGTTTGATAGGTCATAAAACAAGAGCCCGCTGCCAGCGCCACCCGTTCTGTAAAGGTAGCCACTCGTTGTGTCGATTGCGACATTATGTGTGTTGCTTGAGCCAGCTGAGTTTAGTTCTGTCACAACACCGTTGTCGATGTTTCCTAAATCAAATACTTGGATGCCGCCACCACCCTCACTCACTGCATATGCATAGTGCTGGTATGTTTTGATATCTCGCCAAAGACTGTTTGGTCCTGATTTGATGCTAACCACTTGTGGACTGCCGGGATTTGTAATTTCAACAAAAGCTGTGCCGCTGCTTGTTCCCATGAGTGCATACTCGCGACCAGAGGGGGAGACGTAACCCCAGCAATCATTGCCTGAATCTGCTCCGCCTAAATCACCTAGCGGTAACCAACTTTGGAGTTGAACATTTTCAGCATCGAAACCGATGGCAAGAGAGGATGTGGGATCACTCGATTTGTAACCCTTCCCTTTGTAGGACGGTTGCAAATCTCGAATCTTAGGGTCATCACTGTGACCAATAATGATGCCCGCAGGAATCATGAGTCCAGCCAACGCTGTTAATGTAAAAACACGCTTCATTGAGTTAAAACCTCTCTTGATGTCATAGTGTGTCACATAAACGGTGAAACACGAATGCTTATTCTTATAAATACGGGTAATAACCCATACAGTTGCGATTTATAGGGCGAATATAAGTGGTTTAGCCACATTCTCCCCAGTTTTTAATGATGGCCAAAATGTCTCCAACACCGATGGAGCCATCACCATCAATATCATAATCGGGGTTGTCTCCACCCCATTCACCTATAAGAACAAGAATATCAGATACGTTGACGACCGAATCGCCCGTCACATCACCCACGCACTCGTCATCGCCACACACAATTGTTTCAAGTTGGACATTGTCGATGCCAGATTCCACGATTGATTGTGGGTCTGCGTCCGCGACAAGAAATGCGAGTCTGACTGACGCTGTCGGTTCAACAAATTGACTGACTTGAAATGACGATGTATCCCACTCAGCATTTGTGCCATAGGTCTCTTCGACGAGCGTCCATGAGTCGCCATTATCATTGCTAATGTATGTCTTCAGCGTGTCTGTAAGTTGACTATCAAAGTGCCAGCGTGCATATGAGAACAAGCCGTCAGTGCCTTCGATATCAAACACAGGTGAGATGAGCATCGTTGAGCCATCATCAACATCAGCAGTGCCAACTGTGTCGTCAGGGTCTCCGTTTTGTGTCACGAAGCACATGACATTTTGCGATCCACCAGTTGCGTCATCTTCTGGAGCAGCAAGGCCAGAACCATAAATTGTTCCAACAGGATCAGCTTGTTCCCAAGTCCCAGTTTCAAGTGTGTCGCTGTCAACCACTGACCATCCTGAGACATCACCTTCAATCTCATCTCTAAACTGAAGTTCAGTTCCGCTTCCGACTGTCACGCCGTAGTAATCTACTGGTGGGTCGTGATATGTAGTTCCATTTGTTAGCGATACCGAAATTTTAAATGCAGTTTCCACTGCACAATCGATTGGAGGAATGGTCGCTTCAAAAAGGGTCTTCGATTGTTGTGTCATTTGATATGTTGATTCATCACCGTCAACGACTACTGTGATGATTGCACTTGTTGGGTCAATCGCACCCTCGCCGATGAGTTCCGTGTCAACTGAGAATACATGCGGTTGATTCGGTGCAATGAACCCTGGAAGCCCATTTGGATACGAAAAGATAATGCCAGATGGGATGTCTTGCATCCAAACTTCTGTCGTTTGACAACGACCCATGACGAGGTCTAACCAGCCATCACCATTGATGTCAAACACTGCAACGTCGTGTACGCCAAGCAAGTCATTGTCTGGAATACCTGCATTTTGTTTTGAAAATGAAACATTTGGCGTGTTCCCAAGGTTTCGGTAGATAAGGGTGTCCCGACTACAGCCGGCGATATCAACATCGACATCCGTAATAATGACATCTTGATGACCATCTTTATTAAGGTCTCTAATAATTGCATTGCCGCCAAAACCGCCTGAGTCTTCAAATGTAAACATATCGAAGTTTGCAAAACCGTCACCACCGTTTCCAGTGTTTAAGTAGTAATGGTCTGAACCATCATCTACAACGACTAAGTCTTGTCTGCCATCACCATTAAGATCGCCAACCGTCACGAAGTATGGTGCTAATTGGTCGACGATGTCATACCCATTAAAGTACCCTTCATTGTTTGGGTTGTTATATGTGATTGCAATATGTTGCGGAGGATTGAGGGATGTTTGCTTCACAATGTCAAGCACGCCATCGCCATTCATGTCTGCCATTTCGCTTGCAGCGCCAAATGCTGAAAG
>JAERSY010000045.1 GCA_016845245.1 Phycisphaerae bacterium | reverse complement strand
AATCAACAGTGGGTTCTTGAAGCGGAAAGAGCTGCAGCATTCATCCAAGAGCATCTCATGAGCGGCGATGTACTACATCGAACTTGGAGAGATGGAAAGCTAGGCGGAACGGGTTTCCTCATTGACTACGCTGCAATGGTTCGTGGCATGATTGCAATCTACAAAGCAAATCATGACAGAGCGTCGTTGAATTTTGCTGAAGCACTTTACAACAAAGCGAAATCGCTGTTTTACGTCGAGGGTGAAGGATGGTATGACACAGAAGCGGACCAATCCGACTTGTTTGTCCGCACTCGTTCCCTTCACGACGGGGCAATTCCAGCTGCAACTTCAATGATGTTAGGAAACCAGATGCAATTGGCAGAGCTAACTAGAGAGCCGCAATGGCTTAATGACGCGATGGCAACGATCGATTCAGAAAGCCAATTGATGAAGGAATCGCCACTTGCAGTTGTCCTTGCAACCAAAGAACTCGATCATTTGATCAAGGCATACCCTGAAAAGTTTGATGAGCCATTTGAAGTATCTATGGCAAATCCATCGCCAGTTCGAATGAGCGTTGAACCCGAGTTGCTTTCAATTCCAGCAGGAAGCAGTGGTGAGCTTGTGCTTAAACTTAGATTCGCTACGAATTGGCACATCAATTCAAATGCCCCAAAGAATGAATACGCAGTTCCAATAACGTTCCAAGTCCTTACTGAGGGTGTCACGATTACGCCGCAATGGCCAATGGGTAAAGACATGATTTCAGCTGGAGAATCTGTGAACGTGTTTGGCGAGGTCGTTGAAATCCCCATCAAGGTCGACACGACTTCTTCAGCAAAGGGTGGCGTCAGATTGATGGTGACGTGGCAGGCGTGTAATGAAGACACATGTCTTGAGCCAAAGACGACTCGCGTTCCTTGTGAGATTACAGTGGAGTAAGCGCTTTGAGTCTCTTTCGTGTCGCATTGATTTCAACTGGTGGAACCATCGAAAAGACATACCTTGAATCAGAAGGCATGCTTGCCAATGGTGAATCCGTGCTGAGCCATATGCTGAAATCACTTCAACTCAATGGCGTTGAGATTGAACGAGTCAATCTCATGAACAAAGATAGTCTTGAGATGACTGAAGAGGATCACCAGCACATCGTTGACACTGTCATTGAACAAAGTCAGCAGCGCGATGGCGTGATTGTCATTCATGGCACAGATAAATTGACGCACACAGGCAACCTCGTTTTTGACCGAAGCGATGAACTTCAAGCCCCATGCGTGTTCACGGGCGCGATGCGTCCATGGATTATGAAAAACACGGATGCGTTACAAAATCTAGTTGAGTCATTTTCAGTTGTTCAACTCCTTCCCATCGGCGCATATGTCGCGATGCATAATCGAGTGCTCGCGTTTCCACATGTTCAGAAAGACAGTGAGCATATGACATTTATTCAAACCAATTCAATAAAGGACTCTATCCATGCCTAAATATGTAGAAGCACCAGTACCAACCAAGGGGTGGCCAAGCGGCATTCCATACATCATTGGTAACGAAGCAGCAGAACGGTTTAGTTTCTATGGCATGAAGAGTATTCTGATTATCTTCATGACTGCTCACATGCTTAATCATGCTGGGCAACCTGATTACATGACAGACGAGCAGGCAAAGGTGTGGTTCCACCTCTTTACATCTGCGGTCTACTTCACGCCGCTCTTAGGTGGATTGTTGTCTGACATCTTCCTTGGGAAGTACCGCACAATCATCTTGCTCTCGATTGTGTATTGCCTCGGCCACTTTATGCTTGCAATCGATGACACTCGGTTTGGACTTGGTATTGGTCTGGCACTCATTGCGGTTGGCGCCGGTGGCATTAAGCCATGTGTGTCCGCTCACGTAGGGGACCAGTTTGGCAAAACGAACCAAACGTTGCTGGAAAAAGCATTCAGTTGGTTTTACTTTTCCATCAACTTAGGGGCAGCAATATCTACGCTGTTGACACCAATTCTGCTCGACAAGGTCGGCCCATGGCTCGCATTTGGTGTGCCAGGCGTGCTCATGGTGATTGCGACTATCTTGTTTTGGATGGGGCGTTGGAAGTTCGTCCACATTCCGCCAGGAGGAAAGAAGTGGGTTCAAGAAACGTTTAGCAAGGAAGGAATCTCAATCCTTCTGAAACTCTCAGTCATTTATTGTTTCGTGGCAATGTTCTGGGCGCTCTTTGACCAAACAGGTTCAGCATGGGTGCTGCAAGCACAACACATGGACAGAAATGTCTTTGGCGTAGAACTGTTGCCGTCACAGATTGCAGCTGCCAACCCAATTCTTGTGTTAACGATGATTCCATTGTTCTACTACGGCATCTATCCACTCATGGGCAAAGTGCTCTTTGAAATGACGCCACTTAGAAGAATCGCAATCGGCTTCTTTATCTGCATTCCTGCATTTGCATTGCCCGCTTGGATTGAATCGCAAATCCAAGATGGACTCACGCCACACATTAGTTGGCAGTTCTTGTCATACGTCATTATGACTGCTGCTGAGATTCTTATCTCCATTACGTGTCTTGAGTTCTCTTACACGCAAGCACCAAAGACGATGAAATCAATTGTGATGGGCTTCTTCCTCGCTTCAGTCACAGTCGGCAACTTGTTTACTGCTGCAGTGAATCACTTCATTCAAAATGAAGACGGAACTGTTTCACTTGAAGGCGCGGATTATTACTGGTTCTTTACGATTGCAATTGCAGTGACCGCATTCCTGTTCTTGTTCGTCTTAAAGTTCTATGTGCCGAAGACCTACATTCAAGATGAAGCTCAGGTGAGTGATTCAAAAGAAATGCAAGGGTAAGGGGTAACCCTTAACGACTAAAACTCATTGCTCTGACCTGAAGGCGTGTGCCATCAGGGATGAGCATGTAGTGCGTCCATTGTCTAGATGAAGTCGAAACAGGAATAGCTGAGAGATTTCTTAAATGGACCCCATCGTGTTGCCCTTCGTATTGCCTTAAGACTCTGTCGTTAAGGGTCACAATCCATGTGCCATCAGAGGCAGGTACTGCAGCAATACTGCCCGCTTTAAACAGAAGTGGCGACTCGCTTTTTTGTGGATTCCACGTTGCCATTCTGCCTTGTAATGGCAAAAAGTAAGCATGCGAGGATTGTCCTGTTGTTCGTGGAGTCGTGGTTGCGATTTGAAGGGCATGTTGCCGAGTCGCTAAGCTCGGCATCAAAATCATCTCAAGAGATGTGAGTAGTGGGTTCTCGGTCATGACATCAAACTCGACAATGTGTAAAGCATGATCATGCAGTTTGAATGCTCTTAACGTGTTGTCATTGACAAAGTGCGGGTAGAGCCAATCGCTTTCTCCATCGTCGATGACAAATTGGCCGCGTTCAGAATGCACAACTAAGTGAAAGCGGTCGTCATCTGTTGTTCTTCGTGACCAAGCCATGTTTCCTGATAGTGTGATTGTTGGTGACATGTTGATGGAGTCATCAGCAATGAGCCACTCAACTTGACCAGTTTCATACTCAGCAAATCCGATCCATCTCCCAAGCTCGCCGAGTGGTTTCTCAACAAGCACGCCAGCATCATTTGCTGCAGCCGTTAAGAGAACCCCACCTTCTTTGATTTCGGTTTGTCTCAGGGTGTTTCCATTCACTGGGTCAAGCGGACAAATGTAAACAACAGCATCCTCTTGAGGCTCATTTGTGCGCCCCGCAAGGACGCTTCTTGGGGGTGTTGAGCTAAGTTGAACTGATGCATGTAATCCATTTGGAGCGAATGTGGGAAGTGTATACCGATTCCATGGAATGGCACCGACTGGCCAATCAACATCGTTCGATGAGGAGATCGTCGCTTTTGGGAGCGGTTTGATTGTCTCATTGAGAAACTGTAGCGCTTTCTCTTTTGCAGTTGGAGTCTGCGCAAGGTCACTCTTCTTCGGCGCACTAGAGCAACCAATAAGAAAGGCGACTGTGCATAAACAAAGTTTACTTGAGGTGTGCACCATCGAATGTTGATTCTACGGAATCTGCATCAGGTGTGTAATCTGCTGCAGGATTTCTCAATCGTTCAACGAGAAAATCGCTCTTGTTTCGCTCGATGTTTTCAACCTGTTCTTCAACTGGGATTGAAATTTCTTGCAATCTTTCGAGGTAATCACGATTGTAGTTTGTGTTGTTATCAGAGTTTGAATCCACAATGACGGGCGTGATAAAGACGAGTAACTCTTCTCTAACTGTCGTGTCGTCTACAGAAGTAAACAAACCGCCAACGATTGGAATGTCACCCAATAGGGGGAACTTCCGTTTGACTTTAGATTCGCTTTCTTTCAGGATTCCGCCGATAAGGACGGTTTGTCCATCGTGGAGTTGGACTTGACTACGTACCTGACGGCGCGAGAAGATTGGGTTATCTCCGACACCGACGCCAGCTTGATCAGATAGTTCGACATTGATGGTCAGGTCAACATCACCATGTGAAGTGATGCGTGGGCGGATGTTCAGTAACACACCAACATCTCGATATTCATAACCACCTGTGACAACACCTGATGATTGGCTCTGCTCGGTTTGAACTGGAATCTCTGAACCATTGAAGAAGACTGATTCTTGATTGTCTGCTGTAAAGGTCCGTGGTTGTTGAATGATTCTTACATTTGTCAGTTGATTGAGTGCATCAAGGGCTACTCCAATATTGTTCCCACTTCCAAGCGTGAACAACGCGCCGCCATTATCAAAGACGCCGCCGAAGATGTCATCAATCGAACCAGTTAAATCGCCATTGAAGCCAACGGAGTTTTCGCCATCGCCCGCAACGCCTGAGCCCCAACGTAATCCAAGCTCTAAATCATCAGTCAATGTCACTGCAGCAATCGTCGCTGAAATCATGACTTGGCGAGTTGCTTTATCAAAATCTTCGATGACATTTAAGATTGAGTCCATGTAAGCAGGAGGCGCGAGGACTGAGAGCGCATTTTGTCTGACGATTGGAACGATTCGAATCTTGGCAATGAGCGATGATTCTGGTGATTGGTCATCTGCGTTTGCGCCACCTTGCTGCCAAGGGAAGCCCATGTTGCCACCGGTTTCATTGTCAGTGCCTGTTGCTGAATCATCAAAGCCCTCGCCCGATAGTCCTTCATCTGGTCTTGGAATTGTTGCAGATACGCCCGGTGCTGCAAGCAGGGCATTGAGTTCTTCCGAAAGTGCGACTGCATTTGCATGTTTGAGTTCTACAATCTTTGGCAAACCAACGTCACTTGGTTGGTCAAGTTGCTCGATGATTGAGTCAAGAAACTCAAAACTTTCAGAGGTCTTTGAGAGAACGAGCAGGGCGTTCTTGTCAGGATACGCTTCAAACCGGTAGACACCACTGACAGCTTGTGTTACTGCTGCACGTTGATTTTGCTGGCCACCTCGACCTGCACCACCAGCGCTTGATGTTGTTCCATCACCCAGAATTTCCTGAAGCAAGTTGCGAACCTTAATGGGGTCGCTGTATCTCAATACATACATTTTGCTTGTTTCTTTTGGTCGTGGCAAATCCCACTCAGAGTTAATGAGTTCTTCGATTTCTTCCATCACGTCTGGTTCTGCTTGAACAGTGACGGAGTTTTGCTGGACGTTCACAGTTAAACGGAGTTCAACGACATCAGCGGACGCAGTTGTGCCTCCGGTTCGTCCACGATTTTGATTGTTGTTTCGCGGTGCGCCAGTTGTACTGCTTTCTTCAAACAAGTCCAGGATGTTGCTTGAGATTTCAGAAGCATCGGCATGCTTAAGCCGGAATGTTCGTAACTTTCCGCTTCTCCAAATCTTGTCAAGTTGGTTGATGAGTTCTTGAATCTGTTGGCAAAGGCCAATGTCTCCAAGAAGGACGAGTTGGTTTGATTCTGGATAGATTCCGAGTGAACCGTAATCAGGGAACATCTCTGTAATCTGATTGCCGATGACTTCAGCTTCCGCTCGTTCAATCGCGTACACCTTGATGACAAGCGTGCCACGGTCTTGGCGATTCATCACGTCATCGTTGACGCCGAGGACTGGGATGTCACCGATGTCACTCAACATTGCGTCAAGTGGTCCAATGATGATGATGTCATCTCGTTCGATGACACCAATCTGATTCAAACGAAATGCTTGGAACAAAAGGTCGAGTGCGACTGATCGATTCACAGGGGTGTCATTTCTAAGCGTGATTTTCTTGGCGCGTAATGCACTTGCACTCACAGGGATGACGACTTTTCCAGTTGTTTGAGCGATGAATCCAAGGGTTTCGTCAATCGAAACTTCATCAAAAGCAAGGACAACAAGGCCTGATGGAATTTCACGGTTAGTTGGCCATCGAATCAGTGCTGGCGCTTCAGAACCGGTGACAACTTCAATCTCGTCTTTATCAGTAGTAGGGGTTGTCTCTTCAGAAGCCACATCGTCTTCGCTTGCATCACCAGCAGAGATGTCCTCTGTTGGTTCTACTGCTGCAATCTCGACAGTTTCAGTTACTGCTGGAATGTCTTCGATTTCTGGTATGACGATTGGTTCAGCAGTTTCGGGTGTTGGACGAGTTTGAGCAAAGGAGTTTGCGACAAGTCCAAGTGTCACGACAAGGGCTGTTAGATGTGTCAAAATTTGATCTCTCACTGTTGGTTCCTTCTCTTGAATCCATCGATGGATGCTAAGAGGGTTAACGAT
>JAERSY010000044.1 GCA_016845245.1 Phycisphaerae bacterium | reverse complement strand
GCCTATTCCAGCCGCCCTGACTAATCAGTACTGCGAGAATCGATTGGTCTAGTGGAGTGAGTTCAGGTTGTTCACGTTGAGCGACTGGTTCCTTGAACGCACTGGCTTTCAATCTCTTTGCAATGCCTTCCAAGAACTCTTTTACTTTATTCGCTTCTGAGGTTCTACCTAGCGGGTGAGAGTAAAGCTGTGCGAGACGTCGTCTTAATGCAGTGTCAATTGCAATGACATCATGGCGATGTGTGGGGACACCTAGTATCCGCCTATGATCCGTTGTATCAGGCATCCCAATAAGTGAGCAGGTCAATTGTTCAAGGGTCATTTGGACTACCCCCTAACGAACGATGCAACTCTCTGAGTTTTGTCGAAAACGTGCCAACTCCATAGTTCGGATAGAGTGCAGCAAACTGATTCAGCATGGTGTTGGCTTTATCTATGTCGCTCTTTGATAGGAGAAATGCGATGTTGTATTTTGCTTCAAGCCATTGCTCACTCCCCTTTGCAGAGGCATCTAAAATTGTGTTCCAATGATTCTCTGAGGCCTCATTGTTCCCTAAGAAATGTTCAACTTGGGCATTGATTTTGAGTATGTCATGAGAGTTGGGATACGCTTGAAGAAGGACCTTTGCGTATGAATGTGCTTGTGTTAGAAGTTCAGGATCGTGCGTCGAGTCATACTGCATTAAAAGTTGCTTGGACACAAGTTTCGTGACGTTTACGTATTGGTGTTCAGATAAGCTTTCATCATCGATATCCTTTAACAGAAACAGCCCTAACTCAAGAATAGTTTCATTTAGTACATCATTATCGATCGCAACTTTGTTCCACGCATACACTGAGGCATGGTTTGCCCAAACGTCTGTAGGATGTTGAGTTAAAAAGTCGAGTGTTTTGGCAATAGCCGCTTCTTGAGATTCTTCTTCGAACAGCAACAAAATAGTTCTGTAGGTGATTTCATTTTCAAACTGGGTTGTGTCGACCCCGCCCTTTGAAAGAGCTTTGATAATGTCTAGTACTTGTGCTGCCGCGACGTTTCGTTTCACATCGCGATGCAAAGCAACTTCAAGAAGTCTAAGAGAACGTACAAGTGCATTTTGTTGATGCTCGACTTCAGATGACTTTGAGTCTTCGATGATGATCGGCAGTACGACGCCAACATACGTGTTTCCAATATCAGTTCTTTCTAGTGGCTTTGTATTTGACCATTGTTGATAGAGTAATCGTGACGCTTTACGTCGAACGTTTGCATAATTTGAGTCGCTCGGTGGAATGGTAAGTAGTTCTTCGATGGTTGACGAGTCAGCAATTTGAGAAGGAAACTGAAGTTTTAACTGAGTCGTCTTCTGGCTGTTTGGCCATAGCGTTGAGTAGAGTTGTACAGCATCATTGAGAAGAACGATTGAATTCGGAGTTTGCGGAGTTAGATGTTGTAAGGCAACGATTGCCATCCAGAGCGCTTTCTCAGAAGTCGTTCTTTTTCCTAACTCATAGAATGTTCGTGCAGAATCAGAACAAGAGTTACTAAAGAACTGGGAAAGGCCGAGCAGGTAGCTGCAATCGTCTTTAACGCTAGGAAAATCATTAGCGTTTTGTGCAGACAATGCCGCACTTAATAGTTCTTGGGCATTGATAAACTTTTCGATGAGTTCAGGGTTGTCACTTGGCATGTCACCTCCAAGTGATTCCTTTGCAGAGCGATATGCCAACTCCCCTTTAAGATAGTTTGATACAAAGGCGTTCGCTTCGATTGGCTCATGCCCATGTTTCTCTATGATTTGACTGACGATCCCAAGTTCAGAATCTTCGATGAGTTTACCAATCGCGATGGCTGCAACTTCTTTAGATTCTGGTGTTGCTGCTTCGATGCCTTGAACAGCAGCGAGGCGTAGCGTGTGAGGTTCTAAGATCACGAAGCGGTCGAGAAGCGTATCTTTGACAAGTGCCCATTGGCCGTTGTCGATGTGCATCATAATCGTCCACATCGGCAATTGATGTTTTACGCCAGCCCAAGTGTCTGCATGGCCAAGTTCCTCAAGCCACGTATATTGCTCGCCCGCAATATTGCTCAAATTTTTACAAAGCGTGATACCGAGTAAAGCGCGAGCGCCGAATTCTTCTTTTCTTAAATCAAGTGAGACATCTTGAAGCGATGCAGAATCTCCTTCAAGCATGGTTGCGAAAATGCTAGCAGCTTCAATTGCGAGTTCTTTGTCATTATTAAACCATGCTTGATAATAAGTTGCCCATGCAGCGAGTGACGTTGCAATGCCTAAACGGGTGCTATCTTTCGTCGTGAAATTCTTTGAGTTCTTTGCCTTGCGCTTAAGTGATGCTCTCAGTGATTCGAGTTTCTTTGCAGTATCTTGTAAGATGAGGAATTGTTCTTCCGCTTCTTCGCGGCTTATCATTCTCAGACGATACTTCTCAAATGTGAGTTCAGATGTGAGATATGAAGCACGCAATAACTGGAGTCTTAAATCAATTGTGTTTGCCTGAGGGATTGAATCTAAGAGGGAGTTCGCGCGTTCTAGAAGCTTGTTGTCATCCGTGCCGTCAGATTGAGAAAGCATGTATGCATAGAGTGTTGCAAGACGCTCTGCGGCATCGATTTTTTCTTGGGTGCTTCCAGAGTCTAACTCTTGTTCCAAGTGTAGGGCAAGTAACTCATTGCAGCCCATTTGTGCGAGCCAATTAGAAACTTTGTCGTCTGCAAGCAATGTGGTTGAAAGAAGACAAATAGAAAGCGACGCGTTAAGGATTTGTCGGTACATAGGTCACCTTTTCAAATCCGGCGTTACGTGCTTCTTGAATTGCTGCGAGGGCAAATGATACTGATGTTGTGCCATCAACTTTCACAATCACGCCTGGCTCATGTGGAAGTTTAGATAGAACTTCATAGAGGGTCTCTCTTGATGTAATTGATTGACTGCCGATGAGATAGATTTCGTCATTGCCGCGTTTTACAACGTCGATGACTTGTGGCTCTAGCTCATCTGAGACTTGGCTCGCGCCTTCTTGGACTTCTAGAGCAGGGTTAAGCTCATCTTCTGGAGGCGTGAGCACAGTTGTAACGAGAAAGTAAATCAAGAGCAAAAAAGTAACATCAATCATTGATGACATATTGACTACGCCCTTGTTAATGTTTCGCCTTGATTTTTTCTTGTTGAACAACATTATGGACTTTCCGTTGCAATCCTTGTTGCTGAGAGTCCGTGCTTGTTTAAAATTCTTAACACTTCATTTAAAGCAGCACTTTCTGCATTTTCATCAGCCCTTAGCGAAATGAGGTCCCAAGTAGCAGACTCAGTCTCTACAAAGGATTGGATTCTTGAATCTAAATCTTCAATCGTGATGAGGTTGTCTGGAGAGTCAACAATGATGTCGCCGTCCGCAGTTAGATTGATGATCAGTGCTGAGGGGGTTTCAATTGGAGTTTTCTCACCCGCTTCGTTTGGTAAATCTAAATCGATTGTTGCTTGTTGGGCAAACTGAGCAGCAACCATGAAGAAGATGATGAGCAAGAAGATAATGTCAATCATTGGGGTCATTTCAACGACTGGAATGATGATTCGAGATGTCTTGCTTCTGAATGGCATTAACTCCCCTGTGATTCCTCGAGATGTAACACCAGTCGTTCAATCTCTGTACTTGCTTCAGAACTAAGTCCTTCGATCCTGTTCCTGAAGTAACTAAACATTGTCACACAAGGAATCGCAAGGACGAGTCCGAGCATCGTTGTCACAAGCGCTTCAGAAATATTTGTTGCAAGTGCTGAATGATTGCTTGATGCTGTATCGCCAATTGATTCAAACGCACCAACCATACCGAGAACTGTTCCAAGGAGCCCTAGCAAAGGCGCGATCGTTCCAATCAAGCCAAGGGCATCAGTTGAGCGGAACAATCGGGATGTTTGATCATCTCCTGCTTCTTCTAATGCATTCTTTAACTCGAAAGGTCCGAAGGCAGATTTTTGATATCTAAGTAATCCAGATGCGAGGATGCGTGTGAGATAACTATCATTGACAGGATCAACGCAGTAGGCGAGTGCATCATCGATTTGCCCATTAGCAAGCATCTCTTCCAACGTATTGAGCTGTTCTTGAGGGAGCAGCGCTGAGCGTCTAATCTGCATAAAGTGCATGACAGCAAGTGTGAGGGCTGCAATACTCAAAAGAATAATGATGTAGCCGACTGTTCCGCCCTTCCCAATTGTGTCGAGCCAACTCGTTTGGTCCCCTTGCTGAAGTAAAAAGAGGGAGAGGTGATATGTATTCATTTTGAAACATTCCTTATCTTAAACTCATCATTGTGATGTATTGGGTGTGATGGAAACGAACGTTTTGCATCATCAAGGATGAGTGATGCAGATTCAAGCTTGCCATCGAGTTGTAATTCGTCTGAGAGTCGATACATTGCCGCGCAAGCGAGCCATGGTTGGTGTGCTTTGCCACTTGATGCAATGACTGCTAACTGCAACAGGGCCTCGTCGCGCTTGTCGCTATCGTCTTGTTGAAGTATGTTCATGGCTGAGAACCAACGCTCCCAAAGTGTAAGCCATGGTTTTGTTCCACTTGTTTCTTTAAGCGTTGTTTTCACAAATGTATCGAGATTGTTTGCTTGTGACTCTGCGTTATTGTCTATGAGTGAAAGCAACTCTTTTGTTAACGCGTTTAACTTTGGTGTATCAGATGCGAGAGATGTTTCTAACATTTTTAGGAGCGAGTTGTCATTCAACCAAACGGGCGGAAGGTGTGGACAGAGCAAAGTGTCTGTATCAATGATGGGCTGGAGGTTTGTGTATGGCGATGCAATGCCGAACTCTTCTAGCTTTGCTGTAGAAAGCCAAGGCAGAATCGCTTCTTTAATCTTCCCTCTTGCAATCAAACATCTCAATAATCCTTCATAGGCAACTCTTGCGTCATACGAATTACGGAGCGTATCTGATTCACAGATGTGCTCGAAAATGGGCTCAGCAAGCAACAAATCACCCCGCTCTAAACGGTTCCTCGCTCGCCACAACTTCTCACCATCTTCATGAAACTTCGCAAGAGCTGGTCTTGGTCGTGTTGCTGTAAAAGAGGCGACTTCACTCCAAGGAAACAGTGTCGTCCCTTCTCCGCTTCCATCAATCGTAAATCGTAAACCATCAAAAGAACCACTAGAAATGACCCCT
>JAERSY010000043.1 GCA_016845245.1 Phycisphaerae bacterium | reverse complement strand
GCATAGACATGGTTGTGTTTGCCAGCCAATACAAGCATTTCATCAATCCATGGATACCCCATCTGTGTAAAGACTATTCTCAATTCAGGAAATGAGCGTGCAACTTCATCCCAGTGGACAGGTCTAGCAAACTCTAAAATTGCAGATGCAGGGATGGGGTTTGGCATCGTGACGATGACGGGCAATTTCTTTTCACAGCAATGCTCATAGATTTTCATTGCTGAAGAATGTGTTGGATGAAAACCAGCAAGTGCGGGCGAAACGCAGACCCCAGATAAACCGAGTCTGTGTGCAATCTCAAGGTCTTGCTTTGAAGATTCTGACATCGGGTCGATGCCCGCAATGCCAATTCTTCGTTCTGGATCTCTACTTACGAACTCTGCAATGAGTTCATTTGGAACATAAGCGCCAGCAAGATCAGCACGATGCCCAAGCACAAGCGCGACATCGATGCATGACATCGCTCTGCCGTGTGCAGCAGCATCACCACAACTTTCAACCCACTGGTTCGTTCCACCGTGAGCCAACTTTGCCGCAGTTTCTTGCCCAAGTTGCTTGGGGTCAGACCATAACCTTGTATGACAATCAATAATCATGCTGCTCTCCAGTATGTGTGGATTGTATCCGTTTCAACGGTTATCATCCACTAAATGACCAAAATTGACCCAGCTGCCCAAAACACCGCAACGAGTCCTGAAACTGCTTGGACTGAAGAGAATCTTGCGGAGAATCCCCATCAAGCGAGCGACAAGGCAAAACGCGTCGAAGCGATGTTTACCGCGATTGCGGGTAAATATGACCTCAACAACCGCCTCCATTCGCTTTGGCAAGACCAACGCTGGCGAAAGAGGGCGGTTGAACTCTCGGGCGTGCGTCCAGAGAGCACAGTTGTCGATGTTGCTTGCGGGACGGGCGACCTCTCTATTGCATTTAAACAAGCTGGCGCATCTAATGTCGTTGGGATTGATTTCACTTCTGCGATGCTCGATCTTGCACTCACTAAGGCAGCGATTGCAGGTGCTGACATCAAGTTCCAGCAGGGTGATGCAATGAATTTAAAGTTAGACGATGGCATTGCAGATGTCGTTTCGATTGCATTTGGAATTCGAAATGTCCAAGAACCAGAAAAAGCGATTGCTGAGTTTTATCGAATATTGAAACCCGGTGGCACGCTCGTTGTTTTAGAGTTTTCTACACCACCGAACAGTGTGATTCGCTTTTTTAATGACGTCTACACAAAGCACATTATGCCATTCACAGCGACGCTCATTGCAGGAGATACAAGCGGAGCTTATCAATATCTTCCAAAAAGTGTCGCTACATTTGCAACTGCTGAAGAACTAGCAACTTCAGTTGAGAATGCTGGATTCAATACGATTCGTCAATTCCCACAAACGTTTGGCGTATGCACAATCACTCGGGCGCAGAAACCTGAGGCGTAAACGTCTCAGAACGTTTCATTGCATCTTCCACAAACCTAAACTCATCGATTGATGCTTCAATAAAACCAGAACAGCCGAGCGCATCAAGCACTTCGCTATCTTCGATCACGATGAGTGCTGAAGTAACTGCTTCGCGAACATGTTGGTCGAGCGAGCTGTTGCATATCCATGGATTCGATACATCTTCAACGACATGAAGCACGAGAACATCTTCGGGCTCGCAATGTTTCTGGTAATGCTCAGTCGATACGGCACCGGCGTCATGTGCGCTTGATAACACGCTGAACATGACAAAGTCAGAGCGACCCAAGTAATCGTGCGACTTTAACTTTGTTGCATCAATGCCATGTTGAAGAAGCAGCGCTTTTGGTAACAAAGAACCCGTGCTCGACAAGGGGTCGCCAAACGCAAAGCGCTTGCCTTTCAACTCATTAATAGATTGAATCCCGCTGTCGCTTCGAGTCACAATGAGTCCATTGTTTCTCTTGAGGCCTTTGTTTAACTCCACTGCGAGTAAGTTGTAAGGCGTTTGCAATTGATTCGCAACGACGAACCCGCTTGAATCACACCGCGCAAAATCGACTGTTCCTCGCTCAAGTGCTGACCTGCCCTGATTAAAGTCATCGAACATGCGAAGGTGAATAGTGACGGGTCGACCGAGTTGGTGAGCGATCGGATTCCTGATTGCCTCAATCACCGGCTTGAGTTTTTGATACATCACCCTTGGTTTGTCAAAAGGGAACACGCCAAACTCTAATTGGAGCGGTTGAACTTGAGTAGACGCAATTGCGCCTAGCATTCCAATTGTTGCAAGTAAGCGAAGCATTGCTTTTAAATGATAACGCTCAATCAAAGATGTGCAAGAATTGCATCGACATTATCACCAGCGTCGCCAAAGAGCATCGATGTATTGTCATTAAAGAAGAGGGGATTGCCAACGCCAGCATAACCAGCGCCCATGCTTCGTTTCATCACGATCACATTCTTCGCATCCCACACTTCAAGTACAGGCATGCCTGCAATTGGTGAATTTGGATCATTGAGTGCTGATGGATTGACAATGTCATTGGCACCAATGACAAGGACGACATCTGTATCCGTAAACATGTGGTTGATGTCATCAAGTTCAAGAACAATATCATACGGAATGTTTGCCTCAGCAAGCAAGACATTCATATGTCCGGGCAATCGTCCAGCAACTGGGTGAATTGCAAAGAGCACTTCTTTACCATCTTCGCGAAGTTTCTTCGTAATCTTCGCAATGGTGTGTTGTGCTTGTGCGACTGCCATTCCATATCCCGGAACAATGATGACGCGCTTCGCATTCTTTAAGAGTTCAGTTGTGCCATCAGCTTCAATCGCAGTCACTTCGCCATCAGGCGTCGCAACTGTTTCGCCGCCACCACCATCAGTACCAAAGCCGCCGAGGATGACACTTGGAAGCGAGCGATTCATGCCGCGGCACATAAACAAACTAAGGATTGCACCACTTGAGCCGACAAGCGCGCCAACAATGATCAGCAAATCATTGCCGAGCATGAAGCCAGCAGCAGCAGCAGCCCAGCCAGAGTAACTGTTGAGCATTGACACGACGACTGGCATGTCAGCGCCACCAATTGCCATGACAAGGTGGATGCCAAGAATGCCGGTGAGAACCATTGCAACAAGTAGGTATGTGAATGACATTTCATGGTGACCCATGAATTGGTACCCAAGCCAAATCGTTGCAAGCAGTGCGATGAGATTAAGTACATGTCTCGCAGGCAAAATAAGTGGTTTGCCAGACATCTTTCCATCAAGTTTGAGGTAAGCAATGACTGAACCAGTGAACGTGATGGAACCAATACAAACACCAACAAAAACCTCAATTTCATGGATGAGTGTTTCAATTGGCGTGAGTCCAGCAACAGATTGTGGATCGAGTTGAAGCCCAAGCCCAACAAGAACTGCAGCAAGACCTACAAAACTATGCAAAATCGCAACGAGTTGCGGCATGCCCGTCATCTGTACTTTTCGTGCGAGCGTCCAACCAATAATCAGAGCAGGGACAAGTGCGATTGCAAGGTAGCCATACGCAGTCACTTCTTCACTTGCAGTCACAGCAATGAGTGCAAGGAGCATGCCAAGGATGCCGTACCAATTGCCACGGCTTGCGGTCTCTTGTTTTGATAATCCGCCCAAACTCAGGATGAAAAGAATCGCTCCAATGATGTAACAAATTGTGATTTCGCTTTGTGACATCTCTTTACTTTCTAAACATTCCTAGCATTCGTTTTGTGACGAGGAAGCCGCCTGCGATGTTAATCGCAGCAAAGAAGACTGCTGCGATGCCGAGCAATGCTGTGGCATTCAACTCGCCATCAGGTTGTGAAACGAGCAGAATTCCGCCAATGATGATGATGCCTGAAATTGCATTTGTCACACTCATGAGGGGGGTATGCAGCGCGGGCGTCACATTCCAAATGACTTGCCACCCCACAAAGCATGCAAGAACAAACACAGTTAAGTGACTTAAAAATGATTCAGGCACATTTGAACTGACAAACACAATGGCAAGTGCTGTGAGGGCAAGCAAAATTGGCTTGAACAATGAGAGTCGCGGCGACTGTTCGTTCTCTTCTTGATCATTGGATGCTTTAGTTTCATCGAC
>JAERSY010000042.1 GCA_016845245.1 Phycisphaerae bacterium | reverse complement strand
GTCTGAATTTGTCCAAAGAATGAAGTTGTATCGAGCATCTTCTGGATCTTTTTCCATGTGAGCGCCAGTCGCTTCATCTTGTTGATAAACCTGGATGGCATTCACGATGCCTACTTTTTCAAATGCCTTGTTCCACTCAAGAACGCCTTCGCGAACCCATCGTCTGTACCGAACAGGAATAGTGTGTTCCAAGTAGAACACGATTGGTTTCTTCGGAGGACTAAGCTTTAATCTTGGGTCTGCCTTTTCGAGTGGCCATCTGTTGACGTACCGAACCCATGGGTCTTCATTTGATGCATCACCAATATCTTTATATGCAGTTGTGAAGTAACCAATTCGGTGGTCAGAGATACGCGGCTTATAACCAGTGTTTTTTGGTACTTCGCGAATTGAGTATGAGATTGAACCAAAGTTTCCAGAACCGAGTGGCATTTCAAAAGCGAGCTCAACATTCGACGGGAAACTCTTTGCGTTTGCAAGTGTTCCTAAATCTGAACGAGCGCCTGCAGTTGCGCCGCCGAAGATTCGACCACTTTGATGTAAAAACAGATTCGTAGCATTAATGACTGGGCCGCCACTTGGTCCGGTTGCAATCACTGGAACATCTAACACAACGCGGTCTGTGAACGCTCGTTCATAACCGCTTTGTGATTGTGAATCGCCAGTTGTTCTCACTTCGAGTTGCGGAGCAACTAAGACAAGTGTGTCACGGATTCTTTTCCAGTAACCGTAGATGTCGCCAATTTGAACGCCTGATTGTTGAATACCACTTGAAATGGTGTACGCAATGAGTACTGGCGTGCCTTCATATCCAGGAGCAAGTTCCAGGAGCACGTTGTCGTCTTCTTTGACGAAAATTGAATACATGCCGGGAGTGCCATCAATTGAAGAAATAACGGGTTCATACCCATCTGAGATTTGTTCAAAAGGCGGTAGCTCGCCAAGTTGGAGTGAAAGTACAGTGAGTGCAGTAAATAGTGTCTGAATCATAGAGCCATCCTTACGTCAGAAAATTGCCAATGTTCTCCATCGGACCACTGATTCTACGGTCAATAACCCCTGAAGTTGCAGTGAATTATCGGTCTTTTTTCCAAATAATCACGAAGCTGAAAATGCCCACTGCCATGAGGGCAAAAACGCTGATTGCAAGTGGATAAAAGGTGTTTTCACTGCCGTCTGTGCCAAACTGAAGGGTCCCAAGCCCGATGATGGGGCCAACCATGTACCCCCCGCCAATAAGGGCTTCATGTGTTCCGCCCGCTTCAACCTCAGCACGCCCTACCGCGAGCGCGTAATAGATTGCAACATAATAAGTTACGCCCATTCCAACACCAAAGAAAATGAGCCCTAGCACAAGCATCATGAGAGACGATGCAGCAAAAATCGCAACAAGACCAAGCGACATCGCAATCATCCCGCCCCAAAGCACAGACCATCGCCCATGCCAATATGGAATCCATGACATGATGCAAACGACGGTAACGCGAGCGAACATCCAGATTGCTGTGATTGGAGTCTGCATCAAGACCTCAACATTGATGCGAGATAAGACAAATGGAATGACTGGTGCAAGCACGCCATTAAAAATGTAACTTAGAGGAAGGAGAATTCTCGCCCCTGCTAAGAGTGGCTTGTAACCATCTGGGACGTGCTCCCTTGCTTCTGATTCATCATGCGCCGCTGGCTCGCGCTCAAACCAATACAACGGTACAACAGCAACTAAGTTTGCAAACCCCAATCCAACAATTGCCATCGAGGCGTGTGATTCCATCAGCGGAGCGATGGCGACCATTGCAACTGCGACTGAAACCATCCAGACAGTATTCCAATACCCAATTGCACTGCGCATTGTTTTTCCATGCCGACCAGCAACAAGGTAACTTTCAACAAGTGGCCACAACCATGCACTGCAACCACCTGCAACTCCACCTGCAACCCAAACAACCCAAGCACTCTCAAACAATAGTGGCAATGAACACACCGTTCCTTGCATCACAAGTAACACTGCAAGAATTGTTCTAGAAGAGCATACTGAGTTTACAAATGCAGTTAACTTCCCAGATGCAAACGCGCAAACGATGTAGAGAAAGCCAATCAGTAGAAAGAGTGAAAAGTTTTGACTCTCGTTAAATCCATAATATTGTTTAGCAATAAATGGCAGACCGTTCCAAACAACACTTGTTCCAATTGATGCAAACGCTGTCAACGACAGCGTTGCCAACAACGAAGATGCTGTTTTGTGTTTATCTGTTTTTAGTTTCAATGCTGAACTGGGTCAGAAGAGACTTGGTAGTTCGGCGCTTCCTTGACAATTTGAATGTCATGCGGATGGCTCTCTACGAGGGATGCGCCACTTACTCTCACAAAGGTTGCTTGATTTCTCAAATCTGTGATGGTCTTAGTGCCACAGTAACCCATCGCTGCTCGAAGTCCGCCAACCATTTGGTAGACGAAATCAGAGAGTGGGCCACGGTATGGAACACGCCCTTCTACGCCTTCAGGTACAAATTTACGGGTATTTGTGACATTTCCTTGGCCATATCGGTCAGCAGAGCCCGCGCCCATCGCGCCTTCACTACCCATACCTCGGTATGTTTTAAACCTTCGGCCGCGGTGAAGAATGAGCTCTCCAGGACTTTCATCGAGCCCCGCAAATAGTGACCCGAGCATGACTGCACTTGCACCTGCAGCAATCGCTTTACCGATGTCGCCGCTTTGACGGATGCCGCCATCTGCGATGACTGGAACACCTTCGCGATCTGCAACTGAACACGCATCAACGATTGCTGTTAACTGCGGAACGCCAACACCGCTTACGATTCGTGTTGTGCAAATCGAACCGGGTCCAATGCCAACTTTGATTGCATCAGCACCTGCGTCAATGAGTGCTTTTGCACCTTCAGCAGTTGCGATGTTACCCGCGATGACATCGATTCCCCATTTTTCTTTAATCGTTTTAACTGTGTCAATCACGTTTTGTGAATGACCATGTGCAGTGTCAACAATGATGACATCGACTTCTGCATTAATCAGCGCTTCGACTCTGTCGAACTGATTCACACCAACTGCTGCACCAACTCGCAATCGCCCGCGACTGTCGCGGCATGCTTGAGGGTGAAGACGAATGTTTTCAATATCACGCATTGTGATAAGACCAGTCAATTCATTGTTGCAGTTGACTAAGATGAGCTTTTCAACTCGAGCTTGCGTCATGATTGATTCTGCGTCTTCTAACGAAGTATCGCCATTTCCCGTCACTAAACTTGTTGAGGTCATCAACTCGCCAACGCGTTGTTCTTCGTTGTCGATAAACTTCATGTCTCGTCGTGTCAAAATACCGACGACTCCGCTGTTTCCCTTTCCATCAACTGTGACGGGGAATCCTGAAACATTTTGCTGTTTCATGAGCGTCATGGCTTTTTTCACAGACTCTTCAGGGCTAAGGGTCACAGGATCAGTAATGACGCCATTTTCAGACCGTTTGACCTTTTCAACCTCTAGGGCTTGGATTTGAGGTGGCATATTCTTGTGAACAATGCCAATCCCGCCTTCCTGAGCAATGGCAATCGCTAACGCTGATTCTGTCACCGTATCCATGGGTGCAGACATCAGTGGGATGTTGAGCATAATTTTATTTGTGAGGCGTGTCGTCGTATCAGCCATATCTGGCGTGATGTCGCTGTAGCGTGGGACGAGCAATACATCATCAAAGGTGATGCCATCAGTGATGTTTGACTTTTCCATCTGTCAAGGATACCTCTTTTTGAGCGATAAATCAACCCTTAAAGTGCTGTAAACGTCCCCCAATATGCTACGCTAACCACTTATCACACATTTCTTAAGACGATTCAAAAAGTGAACACTCGTGACAGATACACAAGAACAAGAAATTGCTAATCCTGTTCATCATGACCTCGGGACAAAGCCCGGTGAAGGACTAGAAGCATATCGCAAAATGTTGAAGGCAACGATTAACTTCGAGGCCTCCGATTTACACATTAAAGCTGGCACAAAACCGAGGATCCGCGTCCGTGGCGTGCTTCGAAGTTTAGATGCTGAACTCAACAGCGAACCTCTTTGCTACCAGATTGCAAAAGACATCCTTGACGATGACCAATATGACCATTTTAAGAAGCATGGGCAGATTGACCTTGCATATGACTATGACGAAGATCATCGTTTTCGTGTCAACATGTTTATGGCAAGAGGCAAGCCATCGCTCGCATGTCGATTGATTACATCGAACATCATGACGTTTGAACAACTTCACCTTCCTGAACTGCTTGGTGATGTTGCAATGAGCGCTAACGGCCTGATTCTTTTTGCTGGAGTTACGGGCTCAGGCAAATCGACATCGATTGCCGCGATGTTGAACTATGTCAATCAACGTAAGCGTTGTCATATTGTCACCATCGAAGATCCAATCGAATACATCTTCAACGACGACAAAGCGTCGATTAACCAAAGAGAAGTCGGCATCGATTGCTTGAACTTTAACGAAGCACTCCGCGCACTCGTTCGAGAAGACCCTGATGTCGTTCTTGTTGGCGAAATGCGTGACAATGAAACGTTTGAAGCAGCGATTCGTGCAGCGGAAACAGGTCACCTTGTGTTTGGAACTATCCACGCATCTTCAGCGTGGCAAACATTTGGTCGTATCTATGACCTATTCCCAGAAACAGAGCGGCCTCAAATTCGAAAACTACTTGCGTACAACTTGCGTGCAATTGTGTATCAAAAACTTTTGCCAACACTGCATGAAGATACCGCAAGGATTCCAGCACTTGAAATTCTGCTTGGAACGCCAATCGTTACAAAATATATTCTTGAAGGTCGAGAAGGCGAACTCCTCGATGTCATTAAGAAGAGTCATGAAGAAGGCATGGTTGACTTGAACACTGCATTATTACGACTCGTTGAACAAGAATGGGTGTCATTGAAAACAGCGATGGAAGCGACACCTAAACCTGAAGAATTGAAAATGAAAATCAAGGGTATTGAATAAGCATGAGTTACTTTTTATCAGAAGCAACACCTGTCATTCTCATCAGCCCTTGGAAGCCGATCTTGGTTTTCATGACGTTTGTTGCATGGGCATGGCTTGTTAGTACACACCTTGAAAAAGATGCAATAACTGCACACTTAAATTCACCAGCTTGGAATACGGCATTTGCAATCAGCGCTGGAATTGGCCTTATCGTCATGCTCGTGGGCAACATGTTCTACATCTTCTACCCCATTGGCGTCGTAGTCATGCTTGCGCCAATTCTTATGTATTGGAAGGTGCGGAACGAAGCAGTTTCAGAGGAGCACAAGTTTAAAATTGGCACTGATGGAATTAAAGCTGCAATGGAGCAACGCAAAGTTGCGAAAGCACACAAGCAGGTTTCACTCCACTTTGACGGTAGCAATGGTGCGATCGAAGTGCCAGAGAAAGAAACACCCGCTTACGAAGTTTACATTTATGCAGAGGAAAGAATTCACGAAGCGCTTTCAAATCGAGCGAGTCGCCTTGAACTCTACCTCACTTCAAAAGGATGCCAATCAAAATACTTAGTTGATGGCATTGCAACAAAACAAGAACCGATGTCCGCAGAGGTCGGAGCAAAAGTACTCGCACTCTACAAAGAGATGAGTGGTGCTGATCCTAAAGACGTACGCCGGAAACAAAGTGGCACATTTGATGTGACTGGCGATGTGCCCAGTACTACTGTAACGTTGACATCATCGGGTTCATCAAGTGAACACCTCGTCCGCCTTGACTTCAACCGAGCAGAAAGCGTCATGCGCGATTGGGCAAGCATAGGCATGCTTCCAAAACAGCGTGAATTGCTTGACCAACTTAAAAACGAAGAAATGCGCCACGGCGTAGTTCTCATTGGTGGCGCGAAACAGAGTGGTGTGACAACAACCGGTTATTCAATTTTAAGTCAGCACGATGCGTACCTTTGCAACATCGTCACACTTGAACAAGAAGTGATTGGCTCCCTAGAGGGCATCACGCATAACGATGTTTCATCGCTAGACCAACCCTACTCAACTCAATTGCAAACCATCATCCGAAGAGATCCTGAAGTGATTTTCGCAGCGGACCTCAATGATGCTGAATCAGCAAAGATGGCCGCAAAGCCCGGCCGAGAAGGACCACTCATCTTCGTAAGTATGTCTTCTTCTTCGATGAGTGAACTCATCTCAAAGTGGGCTGCAATGGTTGCAGATCCACGGCAAGCATTTGATGGACTCCAAGCAGTCGTCTTCCAGCGGCTTGCACGGCGACTTTGCGAAAACTGCAGAGTGGCATACCCGCCATCTGAAGACCTCGGGAAACAGGGCTTACCAATCGATACGGTAGAACATCTCTACCGCAAAGGCGGTCAAGTTGAACACAAGAACAAAGTCATCGAATGCCCAGTCTGCTCCGGTAAAGGATATCTCGGTCAGGTTGGCATCTTTGAAACGCTCTTCCTTGACAGAGACACTAAGAAACATCTCATCGCAGGTGATTTAAAAGGCGCGCTTGCACACGCTAAACGAAACAAGCGTTACATCAGGTTGCAAGAAGCAGCATGGTCGAAGGTGGCTGAAGGCGAAACGACGCTAGAAGAGTTTGCAAGAGTAAATCCAAAAAAGAAGAAGTCCAAAAAGAAAGCTCCAGCGAGTAAATAAGTCAAATGATTATTCTCTTTAACATTTTAGTAATCGGCGCAATTGCACTCATTGCATACATGCTTGCAACTGAGGGTTTGTTTAGTTCAATTCTTCACACAGTTTGCGTCATTGTTGCTGGCTGTCTTGCACTTGGGTTCTGGGAACCACTTGCTCACGCACTTTTTAGTGGCGGCACTTTTGATAACTATGTTTGGGGAGTTTCGTTACTCGGCATTTTCTCTGTTTCACTTCTTGTGTTGAGATTGGCAAGTGACAAAATAGCCCCAGCGAATCTAAACTTCCCTGAATGGACAAACTACACGTTTGGCACTCTTTTCGGAGCATGCTCTGGCGTCTTAACCGTTGGAATTTGCCTCATTGGCGCTGGCTTCATGCAGTCATCAAGTGAACTCCTTGGTTACCAAGGATATGGAAGAGGCGCTGCATCAAGAGGTGCAGTTGAAGAAGTTGGTGATCCAATGTGGGTGAACGCTCCTAAGTTCACTTCAGATTTCTTCAGTTTCATCAGTGTTGGTTCATTCAAACCAGATTTCACAGGCGAGCCACTTATGCACACATACCCAGATGTGCATGTAATGTCAGCACTTGTTCGTGATTCATATGAGAACGGCAAGGGCCAACTCGCAATGAAACCGGGAACAGCGAACGTCTCAACGCTCGCGAACACTGACGATGGTTTGTATGTTGTCCAAGTCGCATTCCACCCGCACGCGAAAGACTTTGGCGGTCAGCTCATTCTCTCAAATGCACAAGTCAGACTCATCGGCGAAGCGGAGGGTTCAGAAAAGCCAGATGTGTATCATCCAGTTGCGTGGCAACAAGAAGTGAAGGATGGTGGCGAACAACTCTTCCGTTTCGACGACATCTCACATTACGCAACGAGTGTTCCAGGCAGACAGGAAACTCAATTGAAGTTTATCTTTGATACTAAGAACAGAAACTTCACTCCTAAGTATGTTCAAATCAAGGGAACGAGAATCAAGATTCCAGAGTTTACTGCTACGCCAATCAATGCCGTCGCAGCAAAAATTTATCGTGGTAAGGAATTGTCTGATGACGAGATCCTTGCAGCACGTGACCCACTCGGCAAGAACATTCAACACCTCGTTGATGTCACATCACGAATTCGTAACTTGCGTATTTCAACGAACGGCATCCCTGGATCAATTGAGATTGATGAAGACAACAATCTCGTTGAAGGCGAGTTGACAACGCTTTGGACACAACAGGGTGTTTCGCATGCGCTAGCGGTTAAAGGCATTCGACCGAACCCCGGCACCGCAATTGTTCATGTCAATGTTTCAAAAGGCACGAACGCTTCATTTAGTGATTTACTTTCCGTCGTTCCTGAAGATGCGTCTATCAGTTTGATTGATACAGTCGGTCACAAGTATGCACCAATTGGTTACTACATTGATGATGGCAAACGGATGATGCTCACACTCACGCCAAGCACGCCCTTTAGTTCAGTAAGTGACCTTCCTACTCATATCTTGAGTTCAAGTGGCGACAAGAAACTCTATCTTGTATTCCAAGTCACTGAAGGTCAATGGATTAAAGAACTGAGAGTTGGCGACCACACAGTTGGCACATGTAATCATAAAGCTGAAGTCAGAAGCCGCTAAGCTTTAACACTACTCTTCAAGTAATCGTTCAACCCAGTTGATGTCAAAATCAGCTGTGACGAATGCCTTTTCATTGAGCAATCGTTGATGAAGCGGAATCGTGGTTTTGATTGGACCAATCTTCATTTCACTCAGTGCTGACCGCATTCGACTAATTGCATCATCACGGTCACTGCCGTGCACGATGAGTTTGCCAATCATTGAGTCGTAGTTCGGTGGAATTCTGTACCCTTCGATGACATGACTGTCAACGCGAACACCTGGACCACCTGCTGGCCTCCACGTTTCAATTGTGCCCGGCTGAGGCATAAAGTTCATGTCAGGGTCTTCTGCATTTAAGCGACACTCAATTGCATGACCATTGATTTTGATTTGGTCTTGAGTGACTGAAAGCTTTTCACCAGCAGCAACTCGAATTGACTCTCTCACAATATCAACGCCTGTGAACATTTCTGTCACAGGATGCTCAACTTGAACGCGAGTGTTTACTTCAAGCATAAAGAACTCTTGTTCTTTGTTCATGAGGAACTCAACAGTCGCTGCACCGCTGTATTCTGCTTTTCGAATGAGCTCAGCAGCTGATTCGCACACCTTGTCACGAATTGCATCGTCAACATTTGGCGCTGGCCCCTCTTCGATGAGCTTTTGGTGTCTTCGCTGGCTTGTGCAGTCTCGGTTGTAGAGATGTACTGCATTGCCGTGCTTATCGCCAAGCACTTGGACTTCAATGTGACGAGCATGTGCTAAGAATTTCTCTAGATACACCGCGCCATTTCCAAATGATGCAATCGCTTCTTGTTGAGCTGATGTGACTGCTGATTTAAGTTCGTCAACGTTTTGAACAACACGCATACCGCGACCACCACCACCAGCAGATGCTTTCACAATGACTGGGTATCCAATCGCCGACGCAACTTCGATGGCTTCATCTAACTCTTCAATCTCACCATCTGTTCCAGGAAACACGGGTGTGCCTGCTTCTTTTGCGAGACGCTTACAACTAATCTTGTCGCCAAGTCTTCCCATTGCTTCTGGCGTAGGCCCAATGAATTCGATTTCACAATCTCTGCATACTTCAGCGAAGTGTGCATTTTCAGAAAGGAAGCCATAACCCGGATGGATTGCTTCAGAGTCTGTCATTTCTGCAGCAGAAATGATTCGGTCAATGCGCAAGTAAGACTCCGCAGACGGTCCCTGCCCGATACATACTTTCTGATCTGCTAAATCAAGCCACGGGCCATCAGCATCTGCTTCGGAGTAAACACAAACCGTTTCGACTCCGAGTTCACGTGCTGCACGAATAATCCGAAGTGCAATTTCACCACGATTGGCAATGAGAATACGACCAAACATTTAATCTAAAACCCTTTACTTCGTTTTAACAATAAAAAGCGGTTGACCAAACTCAACTGGGTCACCACTTTTTACGAGCACTTTGACAACTTTGCCGCTTACTTGTGCTTTGATTTCATTGAAGATTTTCATCGCTTCCATAATGCAAACAGTTGTGTCTTCAGATATATCATCACCAACGTTCACAAATGGTGGCGAGTCTGGGTCTGGTGAAGCAAAGAATGTACCGACCATTGGGCTGACAATTTCTTCGCCCTCAACTTCAGCAGTTTCAGTTGCTGGTGCTGAAGGCGCTGCAGTTCCTGAGGCCGCAGGCGCTGCCTCCAAAGGGGCAGCTGCAACAACTGCAGGTGCAGAAGTAACAAAAGTCTCACCATGCCGTCTAATTGTCACTTGCTCGTCTGTATCTCTTAAATCCATCTCAGCAAGGTCGTTTGCGACCATCAGTTTGACCAACTCTTTAAGTTTTCGAATATCTATCATGTGCTCTCCAAAGCCCAAATTGTTTCAGCGAAGTATAGCGATATCACGAGAAAACGAGGGCTTCTTGCACGATATTTATTGAATTATTGATTTTACGCTCTTCGAACGAGCGGTTTATTGAGCACTTCAGAAAGAACAATTGCAGTTTTTAAATTCTTCCGTTTGCGAAGCATCTGAGAAAGCTGTTTTGCGGACTTGGACCGCTGTTTCGACGCCTTACGGGAGGATTTACCGTCAAATCCGCCCTTTTGAAGCGGCGTAATTCGTTCAATGAGCGACTCCTCGCTTGGGAGTGGCACAATTGGCGGTACGGAATGCGTTTTTGGCGGCGGAGCTACTGCTACTTGAGGCTGAACAGGCGGTTTTGGCTTGGCTGCACGGCGTTTTCGTCTAAGTCGTTCAATCTTGACTTGTGCTGGATCTGCCTTAAAAACGTCCTTAGTTTTCAACGTCGCCTGTTTTTGAGGTGTTTTGAGGCCTGCTTTCTTTTCAGCAGCTTTTCGCTTCTCAATAATCGCTGAGATGATTGACCAAACGATACTCAATATGACAATGAACGAAATGCCTTTCATCACCGCTCAGTATACCAAAGGGTCTGACCCCGGACC
>JAERSY010000041.1 GCA_016845245.1 Phycisphaerae bacterium | reverse complement strand
AGATTTTGAAAACCGATTCGTTCGAAGAGATGGAGACGCGTAGTGCTTGCTTGGATTCCATTTCTTGAACCATGTAACGCCCTTCAATCGGTGTGGTATCTCTTGCTCATTCCATTGTCGTTTGGCATATCGCTCATGTATCGAGCAATTCGCGAAACGGTAGTTGGGAATTACTGGCGTTCAGTGTTGATCATGACAACTCAAATTATTGTTGTCATTGCTGCACTTGGCGTTGGCGTCGGGCTCGTCGTTGAACTCCTCATTCCATTCACTAGCTCGCCATAAGCATCGCAATGTCTGGTCGTTCGTGCAACCGCATATGAAGCAACTTTAAGACTTGCTTGATTCGCTGCGACACTCTCGATTCGCTGTACCCCACAACATTCCCGACTTCTAACATTGTCAACCGCTCAACATAGTGGAGCGTGACAATCAATTTGTCGACATGACAGAGTTGACTAAAGAGCCATTCCCTCAAGTCACTTCGCTCAATATTCTGCAAAGGAAACTCACGCGATTCAACCATCATTGCCAAACTCGATTCTTCATCATCGCTTTGTTCAGCATATGACATTGATAATGTGCAGGGAATCGATTGATCCTTCATGAGTGCATTGAATTCATTATCATCGACTCCAAGTCGGGCTTTAAGTTCGCAGTTCGTTGGGAGTCGGCCATGCTCGCTTTGAAATTGGTTAATGCCCTTTGCAATCAACTTAGACCGTTGTCGTGCTAACCGCGAAACGGGGTCTTCTTTTCTAAGAAAATCTTTCATCGCACCTTCAACACGGAGTCGTGCGAAACTCTCAAACTTAATCTTGCGAGAAGGATTAAACTTTTCAATACAGTCGATGAGCCCGAAAAATGCGCTCTGTTCTAAATCTTGAACATCGATGCAACTTGGCAGCGAGTAAGCAACCCTGCTTGCAACTCGTTTTACAAAACCATTCATATAGTGTTCTGCAATGAGAGATTTAATCTGTTGACAACCACTTGATTTGTATTGAATCATGAGGTTTTGCGCATACGCTACTTCACTGTCTTCTCTTCTTGGAGGCGTCAGCAAAACGGCGTCATCCGTCCTTGGGTGACTGGTCATTTATATTCTTCCCTGAATTAAATATGATGTGGAGGGCTTAGCCCAAATGCTGCCCAACAACTTCGCATCGTCAAGGAAGGGGTAAAACCCGTAATTTTTTTCAAAATGACATAAAGAAAGGTGCTTGAAGCACTTTTTTATTATGTTTTAGTCACCTCTTGGGCTACAGTAGTACACCCCCTTTAGGAGAAAGACATGTTTTCAACCGTAGTTTGCTCGATATCACTCTCGCTTATCTCATCAGCGATGGCATCAACGCCGTTCTATACATTTCAATCGGAAACCGTGCCACACCAAGATATGAACCAAGGTGTCATCGCAACTGACTTGATGAATCTCACTTCAATCAGTTTGGAAGAAGGCATGCACCTCCTCGCTCGATTTGAAAAACCGATCTCAAAGGATACGCAAGCAGCATTTGAAGCAGATGGACTTAAGGTATTAAGCCCACTCGGGCAAGGGACTTACATCGTTCATGTCAATCCCCGAACATTGAATCCAAAGAGTGTGTTGCGGCACGCAACTATGAAAGAGTTGCGACCACTAGAGCCACACTGGAAATTGCACCATTCGCTTGCAGATGACAGAGTGCCACATTGGACGATGCCCAAGACGAATCACAACGACCCTGTTGTTGCGATCTACGTGATGTATCACCAAGATGTCAATCTCGCGAAGGCGGCTGAAAACCTAAAACTTCATTACGGTGCAAAGATACGTTCAGAAGTTGAAGTGATTAACACGGTCGTTGCTGAGTTGCCCTTTTCACTCATTCGCACCATCGCTGAAGATGATGAAGTGCTTTACATCGAACCAGCACTTCCAAAATTCTTAGAGTTAAACGATTCAAACCGAAACATTACACAAGCAAATCAAGCGCAAGCGTCACCATATGGCCTTGACGGCGAAGGCGTTGTTGTCATGGTCTACGATGGTGGATACGCATTAAGTTCCCACCAAGACTTTAATGGACGATTGACAGTCCGCGACACTGCAGGACTAAGTGACCATGCAACCCACGTTGCAGGAACAGTCGGTGGTTCAGGGACGGGCAATGCTAAATACAAAGGCATGGCGCCAGCTGTGACCATTGAAAGTTATGGATTTGAACAAGAAGGTGGTCTTGAAGAGGGATTCCTTTACACAGATCCCGGCGACCTCGCGGAAGACTATGGCGATGCGATCAATAATCATGGTGCAGTTCTTGCGAACAACTCTATTGGCACAAACACGTCATGGAATGGTTTCCCTTGTGACTGGACTGGTAACTATGGAATCACAAGTAACCTCATCGACAGCGTCGTTCGCGGTGACCTCGGTGGTGACATTCGCATCATTTGGGCAAATGGTAATGAACGCGGTTCAAGCAATTGCGGCACCTCCTACGTTTCGACTGCACCACCTGCGTGCGCAAAGAATCATATTACAGTTGGTGCAATCAACTCAAATGATGAATCAATGACGTATTTCTCATCTTGGGGACCAACAGATGATGGCAGAATCAAACCAGACATCAGTGCGCCGGGCTGTGAAGATGGAAGCGACGGTGGTGTCACTTCATGCTCTTCAAGTGGTGGATACACATCCAAATGCGGCACATCAATGGCGTGCCCAACAGTGACTGGATTGTCTGCACTCATCATGCAAGATTGGCGTGCCCAATTCCCCCTCGAACCCGACATGAGAAGTTCAACACTCAAAGCGCTGCTTGCTCATACAGCAGAAGACAAATTCAATCCGGGTCCAGACAATCAATATGGATATGGAAGCGTCAGAGTTGTTGACGCAATTGACCACATCCGTTCAGGTAACTTTGCGGAACTTGAAGTTGCACAAGATGGCATGATTGAAATGCTCGTCTACCTTGCAGAAAGTGATGATGTCAAAGTCACTATTGCGTGGGACGATATTCCTGCAACACCACTTGTGATTCCAAGTTTGGTCAATGACATCGACTTGAAAGTCATCGATCCTTCTGGTGGAACGCATTACCCATGGACACTTGATCCTTCCAATCCGGGTGACCCAGCCGTTCGCACAAATGAAGACCACCTCAACAACATTGAGCAAGTCCAAATTGACAATGCTGGAGCAGGCGTTTACCGCGTTCAAGTGAGTGGATTCAGCATTCAGGATGGAAGCCAAGAGTTTGGCTTAATGGCATCACCACAACTTATTCAATGTTCATCAAGTGGCTTCGCTTCACTTGACCGAACACAATACGCATGTGGCGCGACTGTTGAAATGCAAGTCACCGACTGTGACATCAATGAAAGTGATGACACAATCGAAAGCATCAATGTCATGCTATCGTCAACGAGTGGTGACGAGTTAATGGTCACGCTTGTAGAGTCAAATCCTGCAGCAGCAACATTCGTTGGCACCGCTATTCTCGGCGTCGACATTGCTGCTTCCGAGGGAGACACGCTCACAATGACGTACATGGACGCAGATGATGGACAGGGCGGCGTAGATGTTTCTGTAACTGATGAAGCTACGGTTGATTGTACGAGCCCAGCGGTCACTTCAGTGACCATCTCAAACGTGTACACCAGAGAAGCGACAGTGCATGTGACGACAAATGAAGCGACTCGTGCGACTGTGCATTTTGGTACATCATGTGACATGCTTGATGGAGAAGCGAATTCTTCATCACTTGGTGAAACGCACGCAATTGAAGTCACAGGGCTTGAAGACAACACAACATACTTTGTTATAGTTCGAGTCGAAGATGCAGCAGGCAACGAAGATGTCGATGACAATGGGGGCAACTGCTACACCTTTACAACTGCAGACATTCCAGACTATTTCACTGAGTCAGACGTCGCCGATGATTTAGATGGATACTCCATCACATTTACTCCGATTGAAGGCGTCGACCGGTATAGAGCATGCACTGAACCAATCAATGCACTCCCAGAACCACCAACCACAGGCACTTCTGTACCTCTATCAGATGATGATTTTGAAGAACGTTCAACAGGGACTCCAATTCCATTCTATGGAACACTCTACGACACACTTTATATATCAAGTAACGGGCGAATCACACTTGATTCTGGCTCTACTGATTACACCGAATCAATGGGTGACCACTTCGGCTACACAGGCGTCTCCCTGGTGTTCGATGACTTAAACCCAAGTAGTGGCGGCACAGTTCGATTCGCGCAACTCCTGACTAAAGTGGTTGTGACGTTCGATGACGTGCCTGAGTACTCAAACACTGGGTCAAACACGTTCCAATGCGAGTTTTTCTTTGACGGCGTGATTCGATGCAGTTGGCTTGGCATCGACTCTCAAGACAACATCGTCGGCCTCAGTGAAGGCATTGGTACGCCAAGCGAGTTTGAACAGAGTGATTTAATCGCTGCAGATGATTGTGAAGACACAGCAGTTCCAGGCGATGTCAACGGTGATGGACTTGTCAATGTCACCGATTTGCTTGCCATTATGGACGCATGGGGCTCATGCGATGGCTGCCCTGCAGATCTCAACGATGATGGCCTTGTGAATGTCACAGATCTTCTTACAGTGATTAGCAACTGGACCATCTAAATAAGGGTACGATGGTCATACATTTCTACGCTCAAATAGGGCCAATGCACCCATTGCTTTGGAGTCCTACTTGACATACACTGAATGGCTCGGAATACTAAACCTATGGCAAAACTCTTTTATACACTTGAAGAAACATGCACCCGATTAAACAAGAGTGAAGATGATGTTCGCTCTATGGCTCAATCAGGGCAACTCGAAGAAATGCGTGATGGCGACTCCATCATGTTTAAACGTCAACAAGTCGACCTGCTCGCAGGAGACGAAGGTGGCGGCGAACTCGATTTAGAGATCTCAGGCGGCGGCTCATCTCTTGGACTCGACCTTTCAGGTTCTGCACCCGGAATTGGAACAGAACCAACCGCAGATTTACCAGCAGGTGGCAGCGGTTACGGCTTGAGTGACTCGGGCACAGGTCTCGGACTCGGCGGTAGCGCTTCTGGTCTTGACCTTGGTGGTTCTGGAAGTGGATTTGGTTTTGATTTAGGCGACAGCGGAAGCGCTGCTGGTCTTGACCTTGGCGATAGTGCTGCAGCAAGCGGCATCGGCGCTGCCTTTGAAGGTGGTGAAGATGACGACTCTGCAGAAACGCGAGTCGCCGACGCAGTAGACGAAGAACTCAGCTTAGAAGCAGTTGGTTCAGGCAGTGGATTGCTTGACTTAACTCGCGAATCAGATGACACATCGCTTGGCGCCGAACTCCTTGATGAAGTCTGGGAAGACGACGAAAGCGGTGAGTTTGATGCGAGCGAATCTGGACTCTTTGAGTCAACGAGCACGGCTCCTGCTGCAGTTGCAACTGAAGCACCAATGAGTTTGCCAGTTGCAATGACGCAACAATATGATGGTAAATGGTCAGGAACTGGCGTTGGCCTACTTCTTGGCTCATTGATTGCTCTTGTTGCAATGTGCCTCATGCTAGTAACAAGTTTGCTTGGCGTCACGCCAAAACTTGCTGGCATGATTACTGGCGACGTGATGATTTGGGGCGGCGGATTCGCTGCCTTTGCAATCGTTGCTGGTCTTGTCGGCATGTTTATTGGCAAAGCAAGCGAGTAACCACATTTGACGCTAACAAAGTACGCTTGGAAGCAGTGGCTACCCATTTGTCTTGGGAGCGCCCTCCTGATTTCAATCACATGTTACTTCGCCCAGACCTATGCATGGCTCTGGCTCATCGCTTGCGTGATTGGACTCGCAACTCTTGCCGTACTGTCGTTTTATCGAAATCCATGGCGACGCATTCCAACGGGTTTACACGCTGGAACAATGTTGAGCCCAGCAGATGGCGTGATTTCAGCGATTGAATACGTCGACTCACATGAAGCAGTCGAAGGCAAGGCCGTCATTGTCCGCATCTTTTTAAGCGTCTTAAACGTACACATCAACAGAGCACCATGTGATTGCACCGTCAGCAAACTCGTGTACCGAGAAGGCAAGTTTCTCGATGCTCGAACAGAAGAATCTGCCAAAGTCAATGAGTCGAATCTCATCGTGCTCACAAATGACCGATGCACATTCGGACTAAGGCAAGTGTCTGGAAAACTTGCGAAACGAATCATTTGCCCCCTCGTCGAAGGTCAATCACTTTCGCTAGGCGAGCAATTTGGCATGATTACACTCGGCTCAACGACAGAACTCATTCTGCCAATGGATGCGCAACCATCCATTGTTGTCGAAAAGGGTCAACGCGTTACAGGCGGTCTTACTGAGCTTGCTCGGGTTGAGCAGTAAGGCTGCTCCCCCACACCTTTTGTAGCAATGGAATAAAGGGGTCGCCTTCTTCGACATGCTGTTCAAGAGCCCTGAGCCCCTTGGTCATCATTTCTTCGTCTTCGAGTTGATGCCCAATGTACGCAAGTAGAAAGGCGTACGTTTCGCCATCTCGCTCCTGTTCAAGACGCTGGCTCGCAGTCACGCCCGCACGAACAAGCTCAATGCGTGGCGGCAAGAGATTGGCGTCATATCGAACATCAATCATCTCTGGCTGGAATGACAACAGTGATTGCAATACATTCCCCGCTGAAAGATGGAGCCCAGCACCCAGATTACTGTGTGCAAGCCCAGCAGTCGCAAGCGGATGCCCCGGAACAAAACGAAGCGCTTGATTAAACTTACGCTGTGCTAGGAAATACTCTCCCTTTGCAAGATGCATCTCAGCAATGCGCATAATCTCATTGAAGCGAGTGTCCTGTACGCCAGAGAGTTGCGTTAACTTCTCGCCATGCCGTAAAAGCGCGCTGAGATGATTAAACGTTTCTGACTCATCTTCTTCAGTCGCCACATCATCTTCTATTGCAAGCATGGTTACATCATCTTCATTCTCGAATTGAACTTCGTCCCCAGCAATACCAGTTAACTGCTGTTGCAACACGTTGTAGGCAGTGTTCAGCGAATCAGTGCTTGCACCCTCATGACTTGCAAGTTCGCTTGTCGCATCTGCGAGCGTTCCAAGAATGTTGTCATATTGAGCCGTTGACGCAGTTTCTACCGAAGCGCTTCGTTGGTCGAGGCGATTTTCTTCTTGTCGCCACGCAACAATGAGTGACGGATCAAGCGTGCCGTTGCGGATGTCTTCTTCAGCCCTCACAGCATCCCACGTACTAAAGCCAAGACCGACATACGGCAATTCACTGTTCTCAACCGAAATGCCAATCATTGGCGAAGCCGTGAGGTATCCAACTTGTTGCGAATTCCGAAACGTGCTGATTTGAACAGGGGTTGTGTCGAGGGAATCACTCTCTTGCACACCATCGCCAAGCGCCCTACTCATTTGATACTGTTTGACCTGCCGCTTTGACCATTCCTCAGGAAGCGAGCTTTCTCCGTTCCGGTCTAGATTGCGTACATTTTCTCTTGACCATTCATGGGAGAACGAACGAATGCTTCGACCCGTTGCCATTTGCTTCGGTGCCATGGACCACTCATCGACGAACGTTGGATTAAAGTAACTCTTGTCACCTTGAACAAGAAACTGAGCGGATTGCTGATTCCAATTCTCCCAATACCAAGGGCTGTTGTTCAACGCATCAAGATACGCATCATCATCACCACTCTCAGCCGCGTCGCTGAGAAGTTGCAGCCCCGTGGTGCGAAGGCGACCGATACCCTCGTTGAATCCTCTCCCTTGCATCACGCCAGTGCCCCGCAACTCATTGTTTCGTACGCCGACTGGAAGTTGCTGAGAAGGATTAAGATTTGTTGTTGTTGAGAGGTTGTGGTCGAGTGCTTGCCCGCCGCCGAGTGCATTCTGAGCATGGCTCAACGACACTATAGTTGTGAGTGTTAATAAAGAAAAAAGAATCAAATGCATGGTCGCTCCTTTGGGCTTCTTCTGCATACACTGTACGCCATGTCAAACGATGCAAGATACATCACAACGCCCATTTACTATGTAAATGATAGACCTCATATCGGTCATGTCTACACCACAACATTGTGTGATGTGTACGCAAGAGCGATGAGAATGCAAGATTTTGACCTCTTTTTCCTTACTGGAACAGATGAACACGGCGTAAAAGTAGAACAATCAGCGCTTGCCAAGGGCGTGACACCCCAAGAACTCGCAGATGAAAATAGTGCGGAATTTCGCTCAATAATGGAATCATTCCATTTAACCAATGACGATTTCATCCGTACGACAGCGCCATCGCACATGTCACAAGTGCAACACTTCGTGACAAAACTCCTTGAGAGCGGCGATGTGTACCTTGGGACGTTTGAGGGATGGTATGACGAGGGGCAAGAAGAGTATCACACCGAAACAAACGCTCGCGATCTCGACTATACGTCACCAATCAGTGGAAAACCACTCGTTCGGGCAACTGAGCAGAATTACTACTTTAAGTTAAGCAAGTACCAAACTGCCATTGAAGCACTCTATCAATCAAATCCAGCGTTTGTTCGCCCAGAGAGTCGCCGGAATGAAATGTTGGGACGACTCAGGGAAGGGTTGCAGGACGTACCAATCAGCAGGACGAACTTCTCATGGGGCATTCCGATGCCAAATGATGAAGAGCATGTCATTTATGTTTGGATTGACGCCCTCTTTAACTACATCACAGGGCTTGGGCTCGGTGATGTTGATGGTGAGTGGTACAAAGAACGAAAAAAATATTGGCCAGCAACTTATCACGTTGTTGGTAAGGAAATTTTGTGGTTCCACTCCATCATCTGGCCCGCAGTTCTGATGGCGCTTGATTTGCCACTCCCGAAATGCATCTACGCACACAGTTTCTGGATTTCTGAAGGCCGGAAAATGTCGAAGTCACTTGGCAACTTCATTGACCTTGAAAAGATTGAATCCTACGTCAATGAATATGGCTCTGACGCGTGGCGGTATTATCTTGTCACGCAAGGACCGCTCGGTGCAACTGATGCCGACTTTGCTGCAGAGAAGTTTCACGACATCTACAACGCGCACCTTGTAAACACGATTGGGAATTGCGCGAGTCGAGTCACTGCGATGATTCAAAAGTACTTTGATGGGGCATTACCAAGCGAATACAACGGAGATGACCGCTACACGCTTGGCGGAGTTGATTGGCCAAGTCGCTGTGCTGACGCTGTAGAGCGATGGCAACACTCGATGGATGCGTTTGAACTCGACAAAGCCATCCACGCAGCAATGGACTTAATCCGTGACGTCGACTTGTTCATCAATGATACGGCGCCCTTCAAACTCGCCAAAGATGAGACGAAGCAAGGAGAACTCGGCGCGATTTTATATCAATGTCTTGAAACGCTCCGCATCGCATCAACGATGCTCAAGCCGCTTCTTCCGGAGAAAATGGAAGCATTCCATCAAGCAATTGGCATCACGAATAAGTCGGACGCTGGATGCAACACACTTGATTGGGGTTACCTGAAATCAGGAACCGCAATTCAAAAGGTTGCGCTTTATCCAAGAATTGAAATGAGTGCTGCGACTTAATGCTCAGTGTCGGTTGAGACGCCTGTCATCGTAGGACCGGGGACTTCACCATGTGAACGAAGTGCATCTGCAATTCGCTCATTGGTTGGGTCAATTGTCCACGCATCCTTCCAGTGCCTCACTGCGAGCGTGTCATCACCAAGTCGTTCAGCGAATGTCGCTGCAACGATGTATGGGTATGCATCATGACTCGTGTTCAACACAATTGCCGTGTTAATCGCTTGGACTGCTGAGTCAGGATCATCCATTGCCATGGAGTACTCTGCGAATTTTGTCCACGCACGCGTCGTTTGTACTTTCGTTGCACGTGTGTGTAAGAATGTATAGAGCCCATCACGGTTGTCGCACTCCATGAGTGCTGTTGCGAGCAAATCTGCGATTTCAATATTCTCTGGCTGAATTGACTCAGCGATTGCGAGAGCATGACACGCTTGCAATGGGTCGCCCATTTCAAGATAACACTGACCAAGTTTGTACTGCGCTTCCCATTCTCCGGGGTGTTGCTCAGCTGCTTTTACATATTGTGTTGCAGCGTCCGCCCAGCGTCCTTGCCACATGGCGTAATCACCCTGCTTCATTAACGCTGTATTGGATGGTCTACCACACCCTAGCACAGCAAAAGTCAAGGCCAAAAAACAAGTTCCAGTAATGAGTGATGTTTGTCGTTTCATAGCAATCCCTCTCTATTTTTTACACGCTCACTTTACCCCATAACACTCTACCCATGATAGTGTACGAAAAGAAATTATGGCAGCACCTACAAAAGAGTCACCATTTGCAACCGTTATTCTGCAACACGAATTGCCAGATGGAACTACCCATTTTGACTGGCTCCTTGCAGTTGATGCTGAAAGCAAGAATCCGCTCATCAGTTTTCGGTGTGTGACTCGTCCAGATCAAATCAACGAAGTCAAATGGGTTGATTTAGAAAAGAGACCAGATCACCGCGCGGAATACCTTACGCTTGAAGGCGAAATTGACGGCGGACGAGGCAGCGTGACTCGACTTGCGTCCGGCTCAATTTTCTTTTGGAAGGAAATTGATTCGGGCTGGAATATGATGGTTGAATGGGACTCCGGCGATATCAATGAGTTCGTCGTCACAACCGCACATGGCGCAATTGCAATGCGTCGCGTCTTTGAAGACCAATCTCAAGAAGCTCCACCCCCACCACCAAAAGTTGATGGCGACGTTCCCATCGAATCAAGCGGCGTTCCCGGTGGACTTGAACGCAAAATCACAGCGTTTGGCGTTGATAAAAAGAAAGAAAACAAGTGGGCGAGAATTCCCCACACGACAGGTACTGGCGCATCTCATGTGAAAACATTTCACAGCAAGCTTACAGATGATGCGCTTGGTTACATCGATACACAAATCAATGAGTGGTTAGATGAGAATCCAACGTATGAAGTCAAGTTCGTTGCGACCACTATTGGCACATTCACCGGCAAAACTAAGGAACCACATTTGATTTGCCAAGTGTGGGTGTAAGATGGATCGAGAAGAACAAGTTTGTATCTGCCACCGAGTTTCCTTGGGAAAACTGGAAAACTATATTAAGCGCGAAGAGCCAAAAGTTGCGTCACAACTTTCAGAGTGTCTTGGTGCTGGTACGGGCTGCGGATGGTGCCAACCATTCTTAAAAAAGTTTCTCGAACAATATCAATCTGGCGACTCAATGGAACTCAAGGTTGGTTTCGAGAATTACGCTGATAAACGGCAGCAGTACAAATCAAGAAACTGCACGCACGACGAAGG
>JAERSY010000040.1 GCA_016845245.1 Phycisphaerae bacterium | reverse complement strand
GGTTCATAGAGTCCACCAAAAAATAGTGGTTCGCTTAAACCTCGCTGCGCAAAGTACGGTTGTTTTGCATCGCCAATCTTCTTCCATTCGTAATATCCAAGCGCAGGAATGATGCATCGTTGACCTTTACTCCACGCGTTTTTGTATGACGCTTTTTCTTGAACAGTTTCACTTCGCGCATTAAAGGTTGCATACTTTGTTGAAACTTCAGTGGCCCACGGCGCAACAATGCTCCACCGTGATGCATGCCAAGAAACAGTTTCGCCTTCCTTGTAGAAAATCGGAATGATTTGAGTTGGGCAGATGTTGTAGCCAATACGCACTTCTTCAAGGACATCATCTGGCAATGCCTCACCAAAAAAGTTTTCCCACGCTTCTTTGTTTTCAAATTGATTGGCAAATCGACCGCACATGTTGAAACCATTTTACAGATTCAACGAGTATCCATTGGTGTTTCCGTTTGTACACATTCAATCAAATCGCCGGGCTGGCAATCAAGGGCTTCGCACAGGGCAAGCAGGGTGGTAAAGCGAATGGCTCTCCCTTTGCCCCGCTTCAATGTAGAGAGGTTCGCAATCGTGATGCCGACTTTTTCAGACAGTTCTGTAAGCGTCATTTTGCGTTTCACGAGCATGAGATCGATATTGACTTGTATGTTGTTTGGCATATTAAATTGTTAACGCTTGTTCGTCGTGGATGGTTTTAGCTTCTTGAAAGACGCGAGATAACACAATAATCGCAAGACCTGAAACGAAGAAACCCGGATACAAATCAAAGGCTGCGGAGAGTTCAACATCAGGTACTTTGAATTGAATGTCACTGAGTACTGCAGCACCGACAAAGTATTGTACGAACGGAATGATGATGCTCCATGCGATTAGCACAAAACCAAACTTTTTTATTCGCTGAGGAATTTCCTGTGTAAACGCGTGACCTGCTGCAAGGGAAGCGAAGATTTTTCGAAGTTGATACAAGCCCGTTAACACAAACATGCTCATGATGGTTGGCACAGCGCCTGCGTAATACCAAGCGGCGTATCCATAAGTGTTGTTCAATAGCATGTTGCCGCCGCCGCTGATACTTGGCTGGGTCGTGTCTGTCATCACTTCTGGATAAATTTGATAACCAAGCAGCACGTTGATGTCGGTATGCCGATCTTCGACTGCTTCTGGAATGTTCATGCCAACGACTAATACAACTACGGGCCAAGCAATAAATGAGATGATGTTGATGTACCAGATGAGCCCGATGATTCGCTTCGTCCAAATGGTAAGGGAGTTTTTTGAGGGGGCTCTTTTTGGCTGTGCGTTCTCTTGGGGTTGATCGTCTTGGGTCTGATTGGATGCGTGCTGGTTCATGATGTGTTCCTTTGTTTATATCGATAATAGCATAAAACATATCGAAAAACGATAAAAGAATAGCGAAAATCGATAAATATCTAATTTTGCGCTGCAATGCTGTGTGTTGTGCCCCTGAGGGGGGTTTTATAGGGTGATTTTTTTGCCAATACTTCTGTGATGTTTGCGTGTATGCGGTGTTTTAAGTTTGAGTCAGTACCATAAACACATGCAATACCAATGCGAAATCGAGATTGAACTCCCACGAGATCGAGTGATTGAACTCTTTGATGACCCTGACAATCTCAAAGAGTGGCAACCCGACTTGATTCTTTTTGAACACATGAGCGGTGAAGCAGGGACGGTTGGCGCAAAGTCTCGCATTCTTTATCAAATGGGCAAGCGCGAGATTGAGATGATTGAAACGATTACTGTTCGCAATTTGCCAGATGAGTTTTCAGGAACTTACGATGCAAAGGGCGTATGGAACGAAGTCAAGAATTACTTTTATGTGACTGAACGAAACACAACCCTTTGGACAAGCGACATCACGTTTAAGTTTTCCGGCTTTATGAAAATCATCGCGTTCCTTTTTCCTTCAGCGTTCAAGAAACAGTCCATAAAGTTCATGGAACAGTTCAAAGCGTTTGCTGAGGGGGTGTGAGGTTCAAGTGACTATTCAAAACGTAGGTTCACTTCGCCTTGGATGGCGCTGCCTTTGTTGAGTGTGATGACGGAACCATGAATATGACCGCGGATAAACATTTCGCCTGTAGGGATGTTTAACGTTGAGATTAACGTTCGGATGTTGTCGCCATGAATCCAAGACCTCGCATGTGTCGTGCCATCACCTTCAAAAACGAGTTTGTGCGACGCATCTTTAAGTGCATACGAATAAAAATTCGCTTTCGTAGAACGGAAGTCATGACACCCAAGCGGCGTTGCATCATGACTCCACTGTGATGCTGGCTCTATTGAGTTGATGATTGAGTCGTCATAAAAAGCAGGGGCGCTGCCGTTTGGACGATTAATGTGCGAGACAGGATAATGACCCCACGTACTTTCTTTACTCCAAGTAAGGGTGTCTAGGGAGCGGGGAACATCAAACACAATGCCGAGCTGCCTTGGGACAAGCGTTTCACTTAACAGTTCAAACGCATATGACGCCGCGAGTGTACCGTCGCCATGAATGGTTGAAGTGATTGTGCCAACTGATTCATCGTACGTTCCTTGTGTGGTGATGGTGACACTCCCACCTTCTTCTGAAACATCAATCGCAGTGAGCGTCCAATTGCTGCAAATGTGCGTCAGTGGGTCTCTCGGGAGTTGGTGTTCGGGAGTGCATCCATCTGTGACAAGCGGAATCGCAAGAAGATGTGGTCCGCCAATGACATATGTTTGATTATCTTTTGATATGGAGTTGAAGTGCCCAGTGGTCTTGTCGACATCAAACAAGACGCCATTTGCTTCAACAACGAGTGCGTCGTCGTTTTCAAGGATTAATGCCTCAGTTGTCAAAGGCATCGGCGCAGCAAGTGAGCCCTGTTTTGCAGCGTGCAACACGGCTTCAGCAACCATGACGCCGCGATTGTCAATGCACTGCACATGTACGGAAGTGCCATTGACGTCAGGAATGCGAAGGGTGCCGCTTTCTCCCGCTTCAATGTCTGGAGCATCAAGTCGAATGAGGCGATCGCCGACGATTGCACGCATGTTTAAGTTGTTTACATTTGTCACAGTCAATCTGTTTTCAATCGCGACTTCGATTGAGCCATCTTCGTTTGTCTGTACATCTGAAAACCGAATTGGTGAATACACATTCTTTACAGAATGAAACTCTGGCTTGCGTCTTCGGTGCCCATCAATGGGACCCCACGGTCCATACCCCACTGACGTGCCATCTGGCAAATGAAAGACATCATCAATACCCGACCAAAGCGCGCCGCCAAGAACGCCATTGGTCTTCACCATGTTTTCCCACATTGGCATCAGGGCTTCTTCCCACTGCGTGCGAACAGCAGGGTCAGTTAACGTTTCACGCCTGTTATACACACTTAAGTGACAGTATTCACCAAAGAGCATGGGGCGATCGAAATCAGTTGCTTCAACATGCGCAGGACCGCCGGGACCGGGATAGTGAATATTTGCAACCGTCGCAGTTGAACCGTGGTCATTAAAACCGCCATACGATTGGTCATGAAAGAGTTGCGGTCGCGAAGTGTCGAGGTGTTGGACGAGTGCAAGCGTGTTTGCAAAGTTTTCACTCCAGTGCGATTCGTTTGCAAGCGACCACATGATGATGCTTGGATGATTGCGGTGATACTGAATCGTTTCAATGTTTGCAATCGCAATGTAGGGGCTCCACTCTGGATCATCATGCTGGAGTGTTTGCCAGTTTTTGTTTGCGCCGTGACCAATCCAGCACACAGGCGCTTCGACTTCTACAAATAGCCCAAGTTCATCACACGCTTCTAGAAAAGCGCGCGAAGGGGGGTAGTGGGAAGTGCGAATAAAGTTGCAGTTTGCTTCACGGAAGAGTTCGGCATCACGCCAGCACAGCGCATCGCTCACAACTCGCCCCTTCATTGGATCAACTTCATGCCTGTTCACGCCGCGAAGTTTCACAGGAACGCCATTTACAAGAAGGCGATTGCCGTCGACTTCGATTTCTCTGAATCCAACTCGTTTGGAAAATGATTCAGTTTCATTGTTTCCAGAAAGAAGAAAGCACTGGAAATCATAAAGGTTTGGATGTTCAGCATGCCAGAGGTTGGGGGACTGGGCAGGAAGCACAACGCGAATGTTTGCACTTTCATGTGGGCGCAACGTTAACGGAGTTTGCTCTGCGATTTTGAGTGCGTGAAGCGTCGTGAGGAGTGATGCGTCTTCAACCGTTTGACTTGTCGTGTTTTCAACGACGAATTGAGCAATGAGTTCACCATCTTCGTACTGTTCGTCAAGTGTTGTCTCAATGAGACATTCCTTGACGTAGACGGGTGGGAGTGTAAAGAGTGTTACGTCTCGCGGAATACCGCCAAGTGGATGTGCGGTGTACTGTGAAAGTGAACCGAGTAAATCCGCATCTGACCAACTTGTAACTGAAAGTTCTAAAGTGTTTTCGCCCGCGTGCACCGCCTCAGTGACATCAAGTTCAAATGCTGTGTAACTGCCAAGGTGCGCGCCGAGGTGTATTCCGTTGACTGAAACGGTGCAATCTGTAAACACAGAGCCAAAGCGAATGAAGATGCGGTTTCCGATCCAGTCGTCATCGACAATGAAGGTGCGTGTACACATGACAGGAGATGTTTCATCAAACGGAATGTGTTGTTGAAGGAATTGACCGGGAACTTCAAAGGGGTATGTGGCGTCGTCGCCTTCTGGTTGAGCGAGCCACTGGCCGTTTAACGAATGAACAGGATTCGCAACGCCTTGCACTTCATTTGGCATAGGTCTATAGATAGGAAGTTCAATACCAATTCCGCAAACGAGTGAAACAATGATTGGGACGAGTTGAAACATGGAATCATCGTAACAAAGTTTGCTTTGGCAATGCGTTTAAGCAAAGTGCGCCGCGACTTGAAAAAGAGAGCATAACTGGTGTTCAGTGAAAAGTGCCTAAATATACATTGACTTTGTTTAATTGGTTGCGTACAGTGAAGTAAGTGTGTTTTTCCAGGTTTTGCGGAGGTACTGATGACCTATATAAGTTTTCCGATTCGAAGTATATTGCTTATTGCGGTAAGTTTGCTGCCAAGTTTGGTTACAACAGGTGCCACTGCCGAGTATATTCAGTTTACTTACTATGGTGAAATTATAGAAGTTGCAGGTGACCCTTGGGAACCATGGACGCATGCTCAACTTGGCGATGCGGTCCAAATTCAATATATAGTTGATTCTGATGCTAAAGATCAAGGGCCAGGTTCGGATGATGGACGCTACGATTTTCTAGATTTTTCATTTTCGATTGACAATGTTGCACTCTCTACGAGTGATGGGTATGTGGGTATTGAATATGGTCATGGTACGTCGCAGGACATGTACACCATAGACTTTGATTTTGGCCCTGGATTAGGTGGTTGGATTTATTTTACTGGTACTGAAATGCTGCACTCTGACGATTTGCCGCTTGATGTAGATTGGACACAATATGCAAGTGCTAATTTTGGGGGGATTGGGCCATCTGCTTCTGACTATTTCCTATATACATTCACAAATTATGAATACGCTGTGGTGCCTTGTGCACCTTCAGTTCTTGTTTTGTTTTTTGGCTTCTGCGGTAGGCGAAGGCGCCAGTAACGGTTTTATCTAAAATATTCCAGAGGAAGGGGAATAATATGATGCGTATAACTTTCGGTATGAGTGGAGTCGTGTTCTCTATTGGGTTCTTGTTATCTGTGTCTTCTGTAGTACTCGCTCAGCGTGATGTTGCATCGTTTCATATTTCTGAAGGAGATTGGCTTATTGTTCCAACAACGTTAGATGGGAATGTGGAAACATTCGTTGGACTCCGCATGTCGGGTTCGATTGGTGACAACATAGATACGGTTTGGTTCCGTCGAACAACTGAACAAACTTGGGACAGCTGGTCTTGGCGTGACCAAGATCAAGGGAAAGCAATTGCTACTGTAAAATCAATCTTAGGATTACCTGATTCTACTGATGATAAATGGCCAATTGTTTTAAGTCCTGAGGCAACGGATGAACCCGAGGTGTTAAGTAAAGGTTTACTTGCATCTGACCCATTTCAATCTGTTGCTGAGTCGATGATTGACCCAAGTTTGCTAGTTACGATGCTTGAAGATACGGGATGGCGTGCTGCTTGGCTTGCTCTTTGGAATTATGAATGCAATGACGAAGTAGTACTTGAAATTTGGGCTGAAATCTATGAAGAGGGAAATTTTCTTAATGAAGAATTCAATGGTTTTGTGTACGAACTTCTTATACAAAATGAGTGCTTGACGACACACATTAGAGAGCAAATATGGTGTTGGGTAGAACAGTACTGGGCATCTTTCGATGATGAGTCACCTATAAGTTTTAATGGAACAGTCCTACACCTACACCCTGACTGGCACCCATTTGATGAGATTGCTCACGTTTATCAAGATTTGTACCCCAGTGTTCCTATTGTCGAAGCACTGGTGGATATTGAAGTGTGGAATGCCTTAACCCCAACGGATAAGGGGAGGTTCCGTGAAATGTCACTTTCGCATCAATATGTGGAACTGTTTACTCCGGACTTGTATCCGGTAAATCCTCAAGAAGGAGTGCCTGAATTGGATCCACTGGCTATCCCAGCGACTCCGCATTGTGGCGATCATCAGCTTTTTTATGACAATCTGCTTACGTACTTGGAAGAAATGCCGTGGACCGACAGATCGATCGAAGCCTGTCTCTGGAGAATCGAAGGTAATTGGCCATGGTGTGGACCTCGTTATGATTGCTACGATGATGCAAACACAATAGGAGCTTGTTTAATCAATAAATTAAGAGAAGATGAATTCGAAGTATCAGCACGTAACAAGGGTGTCTGGTTCAAATGTGGATTACTTGGCTTATCGAGGATTGGACATACCTACACCTGTATTTTCTTTTGCGGTTTTTGGTACATAGTCGACGGATCAGAAGTTATCGCAGTTATCCCAGGATCTCTTGACGAAGATGTACCCATAGATTTGGAGGTTTGTAGATTTTTGTGGTCTCAAGGGTTAGTTTGTGATGGTGAGTGCTATATTGAAGATGCTGGAGAATGGGGTCTTCATGATAGTCCAATGCGTGAACCCAATCTTTGGTATACATCTCATTCCGAAGTCTCACGAGTAGTCGCTTGTCTGCGGGCTTCAGGCATGAGCGATGCCGCAATAGCCGAATCTTTTTCTTGCTCAATACCTCCAGAGCAACTTCAATTAGTTCTACAGTGGTTTGAACCTCCGGTACCTTACACTGTTCCGCCACCTTATGTACCCTATACGTCGCCTAACAATCCATGTCCAGAATGCTACACATTGGAACCCTGAGGATACTATTTTGCCCCGATCCTACTCCAGTAATCTAAAAATTATCTCAGTGTGTGTTACGTTGACCATAGTCGCAGTCTTAGTAACAGGTGGAGGGTTTTTTGTAGGCAAAGGTCCTCCTCTAAGGGTTTTTTTCGATTGTGGCATCTACAGTCCAATGACTGGGGAAGGTGAGACAGATTTTGTGTTCGCTCCGAAGTATATGAAACGGTTAGATAATCCCAGTATTGATCTTAGCAATTTGAAACACATTGGAGACGTGTACTCAAGAGGAACAAAAACAGATCCATTCACCGGTTACCTCAATCTGATTATCGACGGAGAAAAGATTACCGACGTAGAAACCTTACAGGTATGGAGAAAGAGGATGCTTGATTACTCAACAAAAATACAAGCAGGGGATGATGCAATTCTCAATGAGTTTAAATCAGGTCTTATGTATGCAGCATCCGAGCCCGCTCTGCCAATCAAGGAAAACGATTAACTCTGTTTGTTCAGCATCTTGAGCTTGCAAGAGAGACCCAAATGAAAATACATTTAGCTGTTAACCCAATCGACATCTAGCAAGAGGAGTTGGGGCGACCATAGTAGAAGTAGCAACATGGTTACTTGGTGATCTAGATCCTTCAAACAAAACCAATCCAGTTGTTGATCAATTCAGTGATATACAGAAACTAACCTGTCCCCCAAAAACTAGTCCACTTCTTATGCGATAGAATCGACGCCGCAACCGCACGAATCACAAGAGCAAATTGCTCCGCGAAGGCGGAGATTCAACATTTTACTTACGAAACACCAAAGCGAATTGTGGCACGTAGGTGCCAAATTCGCGGGAAAATGGAGCCGGGGAGAATCGACGCCGTATGCACTTGCACAGCGAGTGCATGCGCCGCGACTTGTTCTAGGGTCAGTTTAGTGCCAATAAAAAGCGGTGCTCTCACAAATGTCGAGCACCGCTTTTTATTGGCGATTAAATGGAGCCGGGGAGAATCGAACTCCCGTCCCGAAGCAGTCAACAATACACGTCTACGCAAGTAGTCAGGTGTTCAATTTCGGTACTGTGTCACTACACCTCACAAACTGACACGTACCACAGCAAACAAAGTGTCTCATTCCTCTGCGGCTTGCTAGCGCTTTGGAACCAGCCCGAATTTTGCACACCGCGCTGTATCAGGCGTCGAGAACGGTGTGTCGCAGGTTATGCTGCGAGTGCGTAGTTAGCGTTGCCAACTAAAAATTGTGCATCCTTTTTACGTGGCAAGGATGCTCCACGTTACGCAATGTATTGCCTTCCCTGTCCGGTCGAAACCAGGTCGGCCCCTCAATTTTCAAAGAACGGTTTCGAATTATACCACTAATCGGATTAGTTTTTACATTTGACTGCGTATCGTTACATATAGTGACAGTTACGAAAGTGTTATCAAATGTTTAAGAAGGATCATTTTCGGGAACAGATAAATCTCGTAGCACTCGTTCGATATCTTTTTCATCAATCACACCATCAACGACAAAATCGCAATCAGGTGCACATTGTCCAAAATGTTCAACTACATTCATAAATGCGATTGGAAGTTTTTCTTCTGGAAGTAGGTTCTGGAGATATGAGACCTCGTGAAAATCTGGACTACTGTCAATTCCAACTGATATATACACATAGCGAGGTGGAAGTTGCAACTCGATACTCGCACATTCATGAGTCCAAAATGAAAACACCCTGAGTAAAACTTTATACTCCTCAGAAGGTAGTTTTTGAACTTCGTATGAAAGGGCGGGAGAGATTCTCTCTGGAAGGTATTTCCATACGCATTTTCTATCAATGAACGAATCCTCATCATTTGGAGCGTGATTCCAAGAGCGAACAGATCGCCAACCATGATTAGAGTCGAATGACTCGCTTGCACAATATGCTGTTGGAGTTCCAGCTCCTACAGTGAATGTCAAAGTTACTTCAGAAGTACTGCGTTCATCTATTGTTACGGTTTGATCTTCAAGCTGACCTTCAGGACCTAGAATGATATTCCATGGAAGAAGTGAGTTGTCTAATTCTGCTAGTAGGAATCTTTGCCCACCCCCTTCCCTTTCAAGCACTATTTGATCATCTATAACTTCTAATACCTGCTGGTTGTTCCACCAATAGGTTTCTTTGACTGAAACAGGGACATATTCATCTTCTTCGAACTCCGTTGCAAGTTGGCTAAGTGCATAATCAACAGTGTCAAATGATGCAATTCTTTGCCTAGTTTTATATGCAACTCCATTGTCGTACTTAAACAGATTTCTCCACCCTTCTCTCATGTCTGCGGAATTGTCGTTGACATAAGTTAAAAGGCCTTCTAGATTAAAAAGATTTTCTTGAAACTGGGCAGTGACTTCTTCCTCAAAGCCGGAGTATTGTTGATGGCTCATGATGAAACTGTATGAGTCATACGAAACCGTAGCACTTTCATGCGATGATGCTCTTTCAGTCAGTTTTTGTTTTGCAATCTCAAGCGTGACCTCAGCGTGTAAAAAATTTGTGGTCACAATTGACAAAGTCGCTGTAAACGTAAGAGTGAATTGTTTATGTGTTTTCAAAACGAATCCAAGCATTGCTACCCAACCAATTCAATCTTCATCCTTTTTCGTAACGCAGTCCATAAACGCAATTCCTTCACTAGTACCAATGCCCAAGTCTTCACATTGGCAGATGCAGTGAGTTAGGTGCCATCGACATCTCCGACCGCAATCTGACCCCAATGCGCTGCCAATAAACCTCCAGCATGTCGTGTTTAATGAAGGGAGGCATTCAATTGTAATCTCCCAGAAACATGAATCAGGTGGTAGTGAAGGGTCAGAATGATCAACATGGCAAGAAATGCTCTTGCAATCAAGAATAGTGTTCAACTCGCAAAGGCCAATGTCTGGTACGCCCGAGCAGACGAATACCCTCTTTATAGTGCTGCATTTTCCCGGATACTCTCCCGATTCGCTTGCAACGGTGTAATTGACATTGTTGAAGTTAAGGTGTGTTAACCATACTGCGATAATCAATATGAAACTAAACGGAATTCTTAGATTGTGTTTGTCTTGCACTACGGACCTCCGATTGCAACAAGTGATTTAACTCACTTAAAGCATATTACGATATCAAACATGATAGTGCAAACTCCCTTACGAATACAAAAACTGCTTTAGTGATACTCAATCACGTCGTCCCAACTGTTGCTTTAAAGTTTGCAACAGCAGGCACAACTTCGCTCAAAATGCGAAGGAGGACTTCGGCTTGTGTGCCGAGTGCATCGATGTCGGTGATAATCTCATCGTTGTAACACGCAAGGACAGGTGCGGTTTGCTCGCGGTAGACTTCAAAGCGTTTGCGAATGACATTCTCATCCGCATCATCCATGCGACCTTGTTCAGTCGCTCGCTTTTGCATTCTGCGAACCATTTCATCAATGTCTTCACACACAAGATGCACAATCATAAATGGGTCGATGTAATCATTCATCATGCCCGCTTGCGGTTCACTTCGCGGAATGCCGTCAAGCAGAAGGATGTCGTCAGCAGGGTTGTACAAGTTTCGTTCAATCAATTGGTCAACATGTTGTCGCCACAATTTCACTGTTAAGAAATCTGGGACAAGTAAACCTTTTTGCGAATACCGTGCAAACTCCATCCCGATTTCAGAATCTTTATCAAGCGAGCGGAACATGTCACCTGTTGCAAGGTGGAAGAATCCGGGCACGTTTCCGAGCATCGTTCCTTGGGTGCCTTTGCCAACACCGGGTGGTCCGATGAGTAAGATTGAGGGGTATTTATTCGCCATATGAAGGGGTGTACAGAATGGAGATTTTAGCCAAAATCGCAGGGCTAGGGGGAAATGAAAGTCATGGGATGACA
>JAERSY010000039.1 GCA_016845245.1 Phycisphaerae bacterium | reverse complement strand
CCGAGTTCCAGACTCGTCTTGCTGCTGGCTTGCGACCAAAACTCACATTTGACACGCCCAACCAAAAGCCACTCTCTGGCAATTCCTTCGCCAGGATCTCAATGGCATCGCGCGTTTCAAGGGCAAGTTTCCCGTCTGCTTCCCTGCCTGTCGCGATCGTAAAAGTCAACACATCAATCATCATGTCCGATGATGGAAGCCCCCACTTCTCAGTGTATAAGTGATGGAGCCGTTTGGCGACTTCAACTTTCCTAGCCGCAGTCTTTGCCATCCCTTCTTCGTCAATCGTGAGCGCTACGGTTGCTGCACCGTATTGCTGAAGGAGTGGACAAATGTCATCGAGTCGTTTTTCTCCATCCTCTAAGTTAATGGAGTTGACGATGCACCGACCGCCTGCACGCTTTAAGCCAGCTTCAATGGCTTTTGCATCAGTCGAGTCAAGCATGAGCGGCGCATCAACGTGTTGTGCTAAGCGGCCAACGATTTCATCCATGTCATCTGCGCCACTACGGCCAACGTAATCCACACAGACATCAAGCACATGCGCCCCGCCCTCAAGTTCTTCCTTCGCCATCTCAACGAGCCCATCCCACTGCTCTTCTTCAAGCAGCCGTTTAAACTTTCTGGACCCGTTGGCGTTGGTTCGCTCAGCAATAATCAGTATCGAAGTGTCTTGTTTGAAATCAACAGGTCGATACAAACTTGTTGCACTTGGCGGAATCGTTTCTACTTTTCTCTTCGCACTTTGCGTCTCAGGCAATAACTCAACCAATGAAGCAAGATGTTCTGGCGTCGTGCCACAACATCCGCCAACGATGTTGACGCCAAACTTTTGAACAAACTGCTTCATGTGCGCGCCGTAGGCATGCGGTGACAATGGAAAATGCGCCTTCCCATCGACAAGCTCAGGGAGTCCTGCATTTGGAACAACTGAAACAAAGCCATTCCAATGTTCACTGAGCCATGCAAGGTGCGGCTCCATTAACTCAGGGCCTGTCGCGCAGTTAAGACCCAGCGATAGAATTGGAAATGGTTTCAGTGCATGCACCACAGTCTGCACATCACTGCCAACGAGCATTGTGCCCGTTGTTTCAATCGTAATGCTTACCATGATGGGAATTTCATCAACGCTCTTTCCGCACGACTGAAGTGCGTGTAAACACGCATTAATCGCACACTTTACTTGGAGGATGTCTTGACATGTTTCAATGAGAAACGCGTCTGTGCCCCCATCAATAAGACCTCTTGCCTGTTCTTCATACGAAGAAAACATATCTTGCCATGTCGTCTGACCAAGTGAGATGAGTTTTGTTCCAGGCCCCATCGAACCAATGACAAACCGATCTCCTTCTGCTTTATCGCATGCCGCCCTTGCGATTGCAGCTGATTGAACATTTAACTCATATGCCCACGTCGCCGCTTCTTCGTCAAACTCGGAGAGCACTAATCTGTTTGCGCCAAATGTATTCGTTTCGACTGCTTGCACCCCCGCGTTTAGAAATGATGCATGAATGTCTTCAATAAGTTCAGGACGACTCTTTGACAAGAGGTCAGTGCAATTCTCACGACCGAGATAATCCAGTTCAATATCTAAATCTATCGATTGAACAGCGGTGCCCATCGCGCCATCGATGACAAAAGTGCCCGTTGAAATTGCTTCTTTAATATTCATAAGTGGAGTCGAGAACCATATTATAAGTACAATGAGCACATGCATCTCAGTTTGCTATCTTCAATTGCACTTAGTTTCTTGTTCCACACAACAGAACAGCCAAGCGATAGTGCAGTTACACCAAAACCAACCGCGGAATCAATCATGGAACGCGCCATCCAATCGATCGGTGGAAAGCGAGCCATTGACTCTATGGAGTCATTTGAGATGCATGGCGTCATGCGGTTACCTAATAAAAAGCCAGTCATTGAAATAGAACTTGCAACTGCTAAGGGCGGTAAGGTCCTCGGCATGATGTCATTTATTGGTCTTGGGCAAGCACGATTTGGCTCTGACGGCAAGACGGCTTGGGAACAAACATTTCAAGCCGACCAAACGATTCACTGGACACTCATTGGACAACAAGCACTCTCTCAAAAGGTCAAACAAATCAATTGGCTTGAATGGCTCACGACTTTGCCTCAGTACCTCGGCTCGATGACCGTGTTAAAGAAGACTGAGTTCGACAATGAATTGTGTTGGGAGATTGAGTACACCACACACGCAAATGAAACTCGCTCAGCGTTCTTTTCTTGTGACACATATAAGCCACGCGGGCGTCGTTCACATGAACAAACATCGTCCGGGCTCTCTCAAGTTGATGTTGCCTTCAGAAACTGGGAATCCGTAGACAAACTCCTTTTGTTCAAAGAAGTTGCATTCATACGAAATGACCAAGAAGTCACACTCACAATTGACCATATTGAGATTGACGAAGTCCCCGATGCACTCTTTAAACTGCCTCACGAAGTGCGAGCACTGATTCCAGAACCATGAACGAAGTCATCGAAGTCAACAATGTTTCAAAAACGTACGGCGAAACGAAAGCGGTATCTGATTTAGATTTATCGATTCCATCAGGAGTGCTTTGCGGTTTTCTTGGACCAAACGGCGCGGGTAAATCAACAACGATACGAATGATGATGTCAATCATTCACCCCGATCAGGGAAACATTCAAGTCCTCGGCACTTCTGCCCTTGAAGCGAAAGACAACATTGGCTATCTCCCAGAAGAACGAGGCGTCTACCGCAAAATGAGAGTTGGCACGTTTATTCAATACATCGCCAATTTAAAAGGCATAAGAGGTCATCAACTCAAACGCGATATTGATAGTTGGCTAGACAGAGTTGAACTGCCGGGCGTAAAGAAAAAGAAGTGCGAAGAACTCAGCAAAGGGATGCAACAGAAAGTTCAGTTCATTGCATCCATTATTCATAATCCTGAACTCATCATCTTAGATGAACCATTTTCAGGTTTAGACCCACTCAATACGCAAACCATTGGTTCAATCATTCACGAACTACATCAAGAAGGCAAGACGATTATTTTCTCGACCCATGTATTGCAACAAGCCGAGGAGATTTGCGACCGAATCGTCATGATTGACAAGGGACATAAAGTCATCGACGATGACATTAACCGTGTGCATGAAGCGCACAACCCAAATCTCATTCAGGTGGAACCAATTGACTTGTCTGCAGACTTCACATCATTGCCAGATGTTGAATCTCAAACGCTCACCAAAGATGGAGATGCAATCCATTTAAAACTCCGCGCTGACGCAGACCCCGTCAAACTTATCCAATCTATTGCTACATCTGCACCTATTAAAGGGATAGAGATTGTCAAACCAACCTTGACTGAAATCTTTATCAATAAGGTCGCAGAAACTGAGGGGCACGACGCTGCCAATGCAACAAGGGAGCAGTTGACACATGCGTAAAGTGCTCACAGTTGCGTGGAGAGAGTTTAGAGATACTGCGATGACCAAGGCATTTATCTTGGGCGCAATTGTGATGCCTGTTGTCACAATTGGATTATTCATCATGGTCATTCCACTGCTCGATAGTGAAGATGAACCACTCACTGGCACCATCGCGATTCAAGCGCCAAGTGATGTATCAGATGAGATTGAAACATTGATGAATGAGGCGGCGCATCCATTACAGGAAAAACTTGACGAGTTGCCTGATTTCGTCACGAACGACCCCATTGCTCAAAACATGCTGCCCCAAGCGACTGAAACGAACCTTACGTATGAGCGAATACCACTCGACACTGAATTCGATCGCAAAGGCATTGCTGACGAGGGTTTCATTGCCTTTGTGTCAATCCCCGATGCATTACTCTCGCAAGATGGTGGCAACAACGAACTAGAAATTGTCGTACAAAACAATCTCACTGTTGACCACACTGATTTTCTCACTCGAAACACTGAAACTGCCATTGTCAACACAAGACTAAAGCGACTTGGACATCAACCTGATGAGATGCGCAAGTTGTTAAAGCGTCCAAACGCAGTTGCTATGAGAATTCAAGAAGATGGCAATATCGAAACTGATAACGAAATCGCAAGGACCATCCTTCCGATTGCCTTCATGATGCTCTTATGGACTGCCGCGTTTACAAGCGGGAACTATCTTCTCACAACCACAATTGAAGAGAAGAGTAATAAGGTCATTGAAGTTCTTTTAAGTGCGATTAGTCCAATGCAGTTACTCGGAGGAAAAATCATTGGCCAAGCTGGGGTCAGCGCAGTCATCTTGTGTATGTATGGCTCTGCTGCGATTATTGGATTGTTGACATTTGCAATGTTTGATGTCGTTTCAATCACTCAACTCATCTTGTTTGTCATTTACTTCATCATGGGCTACTTCATGATTGCAACGATGATGGTTGCAGTTGGCTCAGCAGTATCGGAGTTGACAGACGCTCAATCACTCATGGGACCGATGATGATTTTGCTGATGATTCCATTCTTCTTATGGCCAATCATTACAGACCATCCTCATGGCACCGTCGCAACAGTCACGAGTTACATCCCGCCACTCACGCCGTTCATCATGATTATTCGTACTTCCACAGCAACTGAACCGATTGCGATTGGAGAACTCATTCTCACAATCGGCGTGGGTTACCTTGCGGTCATCGCGATGGTTTGGATGTCTGCACGCATCTTCAGAATTGGGATACTCATGCAAGGAAAACCACCAAATCTTTGGCAATTGTTGCTCTGGGTGAAGCGTGGATGACGACTGAGTTGCGTGACTTTAGATATCATGCAACCATGGCAAACAAGATTTATAACAACGCTGCTGAAGCACTTGAAGGCATCGTCACAGATGGCATGCTCGTTGGCGTTGGGGGATTTGGCTTGTGCGGCATTCCAGAACAACTCATCATTGCGTTAAGAGATTCTGGAGCGTCAAACTTAACATGCGTCTCAAACAACGCGGGTGTCGATGACTGGGGGCTGGGCCTTCTTCTACAAACTCGACAGATTAAGAAAATGTTGAGTTCATACGTTGGAGAAAATGCTGAGTTTGAACGCCAGTTCATGGCAGATGAACTCGAGATTGAGTTTTGCCCTCAAGGCACACTTGCCGAACGATTACGTGCTGGTGGAGCTGGCATCCCTGGCTTTTACACAAAAACGGGTGTTGGCACTGTTGTTGCTGAGAACAAAGAACTTAAAGAGTTTGATGGCGAAACATTTGTGCTTGAAAGAGGCATCGTGACTGATGTTGCTCTTGTCAAGGCATGGAAAGCGGATGAATCAGGCAACTTAATCTTCAGAAAAACCGCTCGAAACTTCAACCCGATGGTTGCCACATCTGGCAAGGTGACTGTCGCCGAAGTCGAAGAAATCGTCCCTGTTGGGACGTTCGATCCAGATGAAATCCATACACCTTCTATATATGTAGACAGAATCGTGTTAACTACCTCAGAAAAACGAATTGAACAACGGACAGTCACTCCATCATAAAGATGGGGTCCGATAGTACAAAAGTTTGCAAATTGCGTCATATAAATCAATAAAGTGCGTTGAACTGCTCAGGATTGAGAGCCGAGAACAGGAGAAGACCGCTCAATATTTTATGAAAGCGGCATTAGAGAAGGAATTACCATGAATTTAAGACAGACGTATCGTGTTCTAGTGTCAACAGCAGTATTGGCGTGTACCGGACTACTCTCAACCCCAACATATGGGCAAATGGAGTACATGGCTGAGGCCATGCAACCTGAGTACTTTTCACGCGACCTCGTAGTGTTTGCTGAAGGCCTCAACCTCGACGACACTCAAGAAGTCATCGTTGAAGCAATGTTTGACTCCTATGAAGACGACTTTGAACTCGGTTGGGCAAACACGCAAGAACGACTCAATTCCATTGCTGATGAAATTCGCGAGAAACAACCCGCAACAAGTCGTGAAACACTTGAGCCCGTACTCAATGTGCTTGGCGATTGGCTTGAAGAAAAACGCATGCTTGATGTCGGCTTACTTGAAAATGTCAATGCCATTCTCATCGAAGACCAGCGGGCACTCTGGCCAGCATTCATTCGAAAACTCTATCGTGAAAAACATGTTTCTAGAGGTCGATTAAGCGGCGAATCGGTTGACTTGTTTCAAATCATTCGTGACACCGCCCTGCCACCTTCTGCAGAATCTGCAATTGCAGAAAGCTTAGAAGAATACGACGTTGCTTTAGACAGCGCAATGAGAAAGCGTGATGACATTCTTCGTGGCAATCCCAAGAAATTATTCGACGACATTTTGAATGGGAATGTTGGGCGTAATGAAGCGATGGTCGATGAAATCATCAAAGCGAGAGTTAATGTCCGAGACATTAACGACCGCTACATTGAAATTATCAGCAGCGCACTGGCTGAAGGTGACAGCGAAGATTTCAGATTACGTTCACTGAAACGTGGATACCCGCGAATTTTCAGACGCACGCCTGCTGAACGACTACTCAGACAAGCTGCTGAAAATCAAAACTACGGTGCAGAAGTGATCGCTCAAATCTTGCAACTCGAGGGTGCATATCTCATCGAACTTGCGGAGCTTAACTACCAGGTATTGTCCGAGACTCGTTCACATGAGCCAGAAATGCACAAACATCGTGAAGTCGCTGGCCAAATCCGCAAGAATGGCGGCACACCAGAAAAACTCGATGACCCCACTCGGGATCTATACAAAGAGCGCGAAGAACTTGGAAACAGGTACATCGAAATGTTAAGAACACTGCTTTCTGGCGAACAGTTCTTAGAACTTGATGGCGCACGAAGATGGATCCCACGTGATGAAATGCCAGCGATGCCTTCGCAAGGAACACCTCAGTCTGGTGCTAACCCTGATGGATTAGAGTTATCAACAGGCGGCGGCGCATCGAGCGGCAACTCAAAAGGTGATAAAGGTGGTAAAGACAGAGGCGGCATTGGCAAAGATGGTCGAGGCCGTGGCGGTCTTCGGGGTGGAGATTAATCGCTGCCAGTACCACATGACCGATGAATTAGGAATACCAATCAACCATGGCTGAAGAACACACAACAAGCATCGTTTCTGAACAAACAAAAGACACGAAGCAATTGTGCGCAGACATGAGCTTGAGATACATCGAGATTGCTCCAGATGTAGAGCAACACATCATTGAATTGATTGACGCAGAACTCGCTGTTCGGCTAAGAGTCATCCCAATCCAAATTGAGAGCAGTCGGCTTGAACTTGCGATGATTAACCCAACAGACATCGAAGCAGCTGATGAGATTGCGACGATGACTGAATTGCCCGTCACACGTTGCGGGATGGAACAGCGAGTGTTTACTGAGCTCATGCGTCAACATTACGGGACAACCGCGGCAAGAATGGCGGAAAGTCTTGGAGGCGAGTCTAGGGAAGCATCTGACACCATTGACCACAACGTTGATGCGATTGAGGCTGACAATATTTTGGTCATGGCTGAACAGCCAACCCTCATTAACCTCGTGAACTTGTTGTTGCTTGAAGCAATTCAACAACGTGCATCTGACGTTCACATTGAACCATTTGAAACTGAACTTAAAGTGAAGTATCGAATTGATGGCGTGCTTGCTGAACAACAACCACCTCCGAAACATTTACAGCCAGCGCTCATTGGACGAATCAAAATCATGTCATCGATGAACATTGCCGAGCGCTATGTTCCTCAAGATGGTCACATCGCACTTCGTTTCGAAGGTCGAAAGGTAGATATCCGTGTATCAACGGTCCCTACCCTGTACGGCGAATCAGTTGTCATGCGTATTCTTGACAAGAGCGCGATGCCACTTGATTTGAAATCACTCGGCATGTCGCCTGTCATGCGAGAGCAAATGGATAGCTTGATTGCAAAGCCACACGGACTTGTGCTCGTGACTGGACCGACCGGCTCAGGTAAAACGACGTCGTTGTATGCCTCACTCAATAAGTTATACGACCCTCGTAAGAAGATTATCACGATTGAAGATCCAGTCGAGTATGAACTCAGTGGCATTAATCAAATCCCTGTTAATCCAAAACGTGGACTTACCTTTGCGTCAGGACTTCGTTCCATTTTGCGCCAAGACCCTGACATTATCTTTGTTGGTGAGATTCGTGATGGTGAAACTGCAGACATTGCCATTCGCTCCGCACTCACCGGTCACTTGATTTTCTCCACAATCCACACAAATGATGCTGTGAGCTCTATCGGTCGCCTCATTGACATGGGTGTTGAACCCTATCTCGTTGCATCCGTTCTCGAAGGCGTCCTTGCTCAACGACTCGGTCGAAGAATTTGTGATGATTGCAAAACACAAGTCCCGCTTACTGAAGATTTATCTCACCGGCTTACAAGTGAAGAACGCTTGTTGTTTGCTGAAGGCATGTGGGAAGGAAAGGGCTGCGAAAAATGCAATAACTCTGGCTTCAGCGGCCGGGTTGGCTTCTTCGAATTGATTGTTGTTGGAGGCCCCCTTCGATCAGCAGTAAGTGAAAACTTAAACTCAGTTGAACTCTCACGATTGCTACCTGATGACCATATCTCGATGCGTGAAGATGCATTTATGAAAGCAGCAACTGGCGTCACAACAATTGGCGAAGTACTCCGTGCAACGCAAGATACCGATGCTGATTTTTAATGAGTCAACCCAATGCCTGATTTTCAATACAACAGTTTGACAGCGAGTGGGGAAGCAAAGAACGGCATTTTAAGTGGCCGTGACCGAGCAGACATCGTGCAACAACTTGCAAATCTTGGTCAAACTGCAACCCAAGTTGAACAGTTGAAAAAAGGCAAACACGCTGCAACTCGCAGTGAAGGTCGAAAGAAAAAGTTAACTCGCGTAGAAATGGCCGCGATGATTCGTGAACTTGCTACTGCACAAGAAGCGGGTCTCCCGTTGATGCAAGCAATGAGAACCATTCGCAGGCAAGCATCTCCTGCAGCAGGCGATGTCCTAGATAGTTTTATCGCGGCACTTGAAGCTGGTGACCCACTGTACAAAGCTGCAATTGAATGGGGCGACCCGTTTGATGATTTGGTTGTCGGCATGCTTCGCGCGTCAGATGCTTCAGGAAAAATGAGCGTCATCTTGCATCAACTTGCAGACCTTATGGACCGCTCGCTCGAATTGAGAAGAGAACTCCTTGGCGCAATCATGTATCCAGCAATCATTGCTGCACTGATTGCTGTGAGCGGCATCGTCCTTGTCACTGTACTCGTGCCTCGACTCATTGAGCCGCTTGCCGCTCAAATGACATTACCGTGGCCAACCTTAATCGTGATGGGTTTTGCAGACTTTATGATTCAATGGTGGATTTGGATTATCGTCGGCATTGGTGCAATTGTCGTTGGGTGGCGCGCTTGGATTGCAGTGCCTGAAAATAGATTTGCTTTTGACAAACTCAAGTTGCGAACCCCACTTTTAGGAAGACTCCTCCGAGATGTTGCAGTCGCTCGTTTTACAAGAACTCTTGGCACGCTCGCATCAGCAGGACTTCCGATTCTTGATGGTCTTCGAATCACGAAAGACACATTAGGAAATGCTGCACTCTCATCAGCTGTCGATGCAGTGCAAGATCAAGTGAGTAGCGGTAAACCACTTGCTGACCCCCTTGAAAAATCCGGCTTGTTTCCCCCACTACTCGTTCAAGTAGTGAACTTGGGCGAACGTTCTGGCAAACTTGAAGAGATGCTTTTACACTCAGCAACAGCGTTTGACAGGCAAGTAAACGCTTCTCTTAAGATTTTCACGAAGGCACTACCCCCTGTGCTTCTCATCATCATGGCAGCACTTGCATGCTTTGTATTGTCTGCAATATTGCTCCCACTGTTAGAATTGCAATCATTAGTTCGATAAATCGTTTTAGGAATTGGCTATGAAACAAAATAAACACCACAGACGCGCGTTCACACTTTTAGAAATCATCGTTGTTGTCATGATTATTGCCGTACTCGCGACACTTGTCGCACCTCGGCTTCTTGGAAGAGTTGGTTCAGCAAAGCAAACTGCAGCGAAAGCGAAGGCCGCAACCATCGCAAAAACTGTCAACTTGTACATCTTGGACATGGGACTCTCCGCACCATCAGATGATTTTGACTTAGAAGTTCTACTGCTTCACCCAGATGATGGTGGTGGACCATCAGGACCATATCTCGAACGCGCGGACGACCTTGTTGACCCTTGGGGCAACAACTTTGAAATTCTTGTCCCCGGTGACATTAATGCAAGCTTTGACATCATCAGTTTTGGTGAAGATGGAGAACAAGGCGGCGAAGAAACTAACGCCGACATCACTCAGTAATGAACACCCCTTCCTATCATCGCAGTGCATTTACCCTTCTTGAGATGATTGTTGTCATCATCATCATGGGACTCATGGCTTCGATGATTGTGCCGCGGCTCGGTGGCACAAGAGACAGGGAGTTCTCACTCACTGTCGATAAAGTTTCTGATGTAATGCTCATGTTTGCTCACCGCGTTTCAACGAGCAATAGACCAGTTGGCTACCGTTTTGATAGCGGAACAAATACGTTTGAACTTCTCATCAAACGGGAACATGATGGCGAAATGTACTGGGCGAACGACCCCCTAGCTCCACCAGTCACCATGCCAACTTGGATTGACAGTGATGGAGTCTATCTCTACACGGATGGCGAACTTGCTGACACGAGTCAATGGCCAATTACTGCGATACCCGGCGAATCGAGACCGCTCATTGAAACAGTTATTCATTGGGATGACCACATCGTGAACATTTCATTACCCGCACATGCAATGGGTCCCTCAGTCATGATGGATGGCATTGGCGAAGAGATTCTCGTTCCAATCGACCTTGATGCTGAAGGCAGAGGACGTGACGAATGGTAAGAAGGACCGGCGTCGCATTGATTGATGTCATCATCGGCTCAGCGATGCTCGCTGTTGGTCTTGGTGTTGTGATTTCAATGAGTAGCCGCTCACTTGCGAGACAGACGAACGCTGAAAAACAAATTACTGCAAGCTGGCTCGCAGACGAAACGCTTTCCATGCTCATCGTTGTTGGCCCAGAAGAATACTCAAAATCGTATCCGTTGAGAGGTCGGTTTGACCCACCATTTCATGAGTACACCTATGACATCGAACTTGAAGATGAGTCTGAATTCTCTCCGTTCTATGTCAAAGCGATGATTGGCTGGCAAGGCGCGACAGGAACACGGGAACTTGCCATGGAGACTGTGATTTCAAAACGACATACTGAAGAGCCCGTCGAACGTGTACCCGCTGAACCAATCGACAGAGAACTGCGATATTGGGAAGAAATCGAGGCGAGAGAACAATGAAGCGCCGCGGTTTTACACTTATCGAGTTAATGGTCGCGGGCATGATGGCTGTCATCGTCCTTGGCGGCATCACGACATCGCTCTCGCAATTGGGATCTGCAAAATCAGTAAGCAGGCAACGACTTGAAGCGTTCTCAAGATGTGATGCAGCTCTTAAAGATTTAAGAAAAGAAGTTATCTCAACACTTCGAAGAGGTGATTTGTTTGAAACGCGCGTCCTTATCACCGATGGCACTGGGCGATTTCAAGGCGACAACATCAGCAAAGACGAACTGCTTGTCTTCAACGGCAATGTTCGCGCAAACAAAGAGATTGACTTTAATGGTGAGGGACTTGAGTACGAAACACAGTTCCGAATTGAAAACAATGACGTCAGCAGCGCGCTCTGGAAACGGCGAGATGCGATTTTAGATGACAACCCCGTCGGCGGTGGGATTGTGACTCCAATTGCAGATGGAGTTATCTCGCTCGAACTTGAAGCATACGATGGATTCTCTTGGTATCCGGATTGGGATTCAGACGAACTTGGTATCCCGCATGCGCTACGCATTACAGTGAAATCCACGGGCATGGAGTACTACGGTGAACTGTATGCACCAATCGTGACCTTGCGAACTGTTGTCCCAATAGATCGAGTCATGATGCCAGATGACCTTCAAGTTGCAACTGAAGAAGAAGAGACCGGCGAAGACGAAGATGGTCTTGGTGGTGAAGATGGCGAATCATCAGGTGATGGCGAAGACGGCGGCGAAGGCGGTGGTGGTGACACTGGTGCTGGCGGTGGCGCTAGCGGAGACAACCGTAAACCATCAGGTCCTGACGGAACGAACAATGGCGGTTCAGATGGTGGAAAGAAACCCGTCATCATTACTGACCCAGATGGCAATCAACACGAGATACCGAGCGGCAATTGATGAGACACCGAAACACACATCGTGGCTCCGTCATTGTCATCGCCCTTTGGGCGCTTGGTATCGCCGCAATCGTGACCTCCTCAATTCAAATCTTTGCACAGCGTCAAGCGCTTCAAGGCATTGAAGTCAGAGACCGCATCCAAGCACGATGGGCTGCAAGAGCCGGCATCGAATCCACTATTGCAGTGATGAGTGACCACACACTCAGGCCAGTCCAGAACGATTCGTTCGCAATGGTCACTGACATGGAATATGTCGCAACTGGAACTGCAGGAATTGCAACATGGGATATTCGACATCAAGTTGAGGGTCAAGATTGGGCAGGCCCACTTGATGAACACAGTAAATTCAACATCAACTCAGATGATGATTCAATCTTCATCTTGGTCATCGACGACCTTGCGTTCGGCGTTCTTGAAGCAATTCAAGATTGGAAAGATGAAGACGATGAACCACGCACCCTTGGCGTTGAGCGTGATTACTACACAAGTTTACAAACGTCATACGAACCGAGAAATGGTCACATCCGTTCGATTCCAGAGTTAGAACTCATCGCTGGCGTCATGCCTGATGATGTTCGCGGTGAGGACTGGGATTTAGACAACCGTCTAGACCCAAATGAGGATGACGGCGGCGACAGTTTGCCTTGGGATGAACCAGATGATTATCTCATGGGTGGTTGGGCTTCAATGCTTACAACGAGTTCGGTCGATGGCGGCGCGACTGAAAGCGGCGAACCACGCATGAATTTGAAAACCATCGATTTGGAAACGATGCAGTTTAGACTTGGTGTTGACCCCTTCCAAGCTGAAGCGCTACAGGGCTTTGCTCGAACAGATGGCGCGGACTTAGCCACCCTGCTCACACAGACACTACGAACACTGTCTGGTAATGCAGAGGGTGTCACAAATCTCAACGATGAGCAACTTCGACTTGTGTTCAATGAATGCATGCTTTATGACCAGTTTGAAGCGCCTCCAGGACGCATCAACATCAATACGATTTCATCTGAATTGCTCTATCGCCTCTTCCCTGAGAACAACCGTTTGGTTGAAGAATTGTTGTACCTTCGAGCAAACAATACGGGCGGGATCTCAAATCCAGTCGACTTCCTCGCTATTCCCGGCATTGAACCATCGATGGTGCAATTCCTTACTGGACTCTTTGACACAAAAAGCAATGTCTACACAATTTCTAGCCTCGGAAAAGCCGAAGGAAGTGGTATAGAACAGGAAATAATCGCAATCGTCGACCGTTCAACCATACCTGTGACGATATTGGAATACAGAGAGCAATGAATACCCCAAATCTCAACACATCAAGTGACTCCACCATTCTGCTGACGCAGTATGTGGACTCTATGTGGAGATGCATGCTCGTCAAGCAAAATGGCGGCGTTCCAACCATTATTGAAACAGCAGAGGTGAACCAAGACGCATCTCTTGAATCACTGATTGAAAGCCATGACCCAGACCAAATTTACACTGTGTTATCTGGCGCACAATCGGTGTGCAGAACAACGACGCTCCCTGATGTTGACCAAGACCAAATCGTTGAAGCGCTTCGACTTCAAGCAGAAGCGAGATTTCTCGGAACAACACCGAGCCACCGAAGGGTCATGGCACCACTTGACAGTGCTGTAGGCGAAACGAATCGAGTTGGACTCATTATCGCTTGGCCTGAACAGCAAACCGTCTCTGTTCCACCCTGTCTTGAAGATGCGTGTTTCATTCCAGATACAGTGGCTCTAGCGGCATTACTTGATGGCGTAAGACCAACGGAACCCATGCTCATTGCAAACCCTTCAGATGGCTCTGTTTCGATTGCAATCTCGCACGCCAATGGTGCAGCGATTCGGGCGACGAAGGAAGACAACTCCTCGCAAGATTCATTCCACACGGGGCTGTTAAGTATCACTCGAGAAACTGCAGAAATCCATAACCACTCTGCGTCATTTATAGATGGACTCATTGGCACACTCAGTCAACAACTCGCGACTTTTGATTCATCAAACCCAATCGTTATTCTTCCAGACACCATCACTGAACATGCACGCACATCACTCGCAGGATGTGATTCTTCAAATGAATGGTGGAAGGCGTGGGGCATTCTTGCTGGCTGTGCCATCGCTGCAACCGGTTCACTCAGCGCCCTCACAACGCTTAAGCATTCTGCTCCTGAAATCAATCCAACGTTTGGCGAAAAAGTAACTCAAGCACTTGAGTCGCCATCGCGTTCAAAACGCCTTGTTGCTGCCGCGTTAATCTGTATCGTGTTTGGCCCAGCGCTACTCTCTGGCGTTCGGTATGGCTTACTTGAAATGCTCAATCCCAATGTGAGTGACCAGTACGCCTTGAAAGTTGAATCAAAACAAGAACAGGTCGTCTATAAAGAACTTGAAAAGTCTGCGTGGCCGATGTCTAAACTGATTGCTGATGTTACAAACCACACGCCTGTCGGCATCGATCTTGAGAGTATCCGAATCGATATCGGCGAGCCCATTTCGGTCCGCGGCCGTGCACTGAGCGCTGATGGAAAGAGTGCTGCAGAGTTGATTGCCTTGTATCAAGAAACACTGCAACAAACTGGCATCTTCAAAGATGTACAGTTTTCCTATGACACTGCTGGAACATATGGTGACCGAGATTTCGACTTATGGGCCACTGTTGCGGACCCTCTAAGAAGACCTCGCTTAACTCAGGATGAAGATTTCGGAATCTGGACGCTTGCCATGCGGCAAGATGGCATTCAGCCAGAAACGCTCGACCCAATTGTTGATGTCGCCTCTAGTGATGATGGCAGTTCGCCACTTGGTACCGCTGACAGCGAAGACATCGCTTCAAGTGACCCCATTCCAAATGCAGGCGACAACAGAGCCAATAACGACAGGCCTCGAAATCCACGCAACGGCTCATCAAGTGACAACGGAACAGCGTCCCGTGGTGAATCACCAAATGCTTCTGGCTCCCCCTCCTCGCGAGTCCCCGAACCATTGACAGCAGAACAAATCAACAACATGAGTTCTGATGAAGCAAGAATCGCGCTCAAAGATGTTACTGAGGGTTTAAATCACGTTGGCCGAGATGCTGAAGCCAAAGCTCGCCTTCGCAGCGAAATGCGGATGCTACTTGACCGACTGAAGGAGGTGCAGAAGTGAGCGGCAGATTAAGCGAATTTCTTGACACTGTTTCAACGTGGTCTCGTGCGATGCAATGGGCGTTCTGGGCGGCAGTCCTCACAGTCGCATTTCTTGTTTGGGATTCGACAGTTGCTGAACTGAGCGCAAGCTGGTCTGCAAAAGCAGACACGATTGAAAGTCAGATTGCTGAAATCAACAAACCCAATAATCTGACATCAAGTGTGAAAAAATCAATCCGGTCATTTGGCGACGTAGAACTTCCAAGAGAGAAGTCAAGTGGCGCAACTGCGATGACGGACGCTGTTCAAGAGATTCTTAAATCGAATTCAGTCCGAAACGATGAATACACTCGAACGAAGAGCAGCAAAATGAGATCGGGGTCACTTCCCGGCATTGCAGGCGCTGGCAAAGTGATTGAACAAGTCATTGGTGATATTCGGTTTGAAGCCACGCAAGAGAATGTTCTTAAAGTCATCTCGCAACTTGAAAGCAGCCCATGGATTGATGCTGTTTCAGATGTTCGGCTTACCAAACAAGATGGACGAATGATTCGAGTCGACCTTGCCGTTGAAGCATGGGTTGTCGCATCCTCAACAAGGAGAGGCGGAAGATGAATTCATCAGACTTCAAAGGACCACTTGGCATGAGCGTTGCAGCAATCATTGTGATTGTCGTCTTTATCTGCTTAGTTGTTTCTAACATTGCGTCTCCACTGATGATGCGAAGTAACGAAGTCAGTGTATCTGATACAGACGCGCTTGTTTCAGAATATGGAACGCTCATTGCTGCAGAC
>JAERSY010000038.1 GCA_016845245.1 Phycisphaerae bacterium | reverse complement strand
TTTCATTCGCTCAATCTCTTCAAACACAATTTGTGTCGCGAGGGCCACTGTTGAACTTTTAGTATCAAAACTGCCAACCCAAGCACCATCACTCCAGACGCCAGCGTTAAAACTAGAGCGGGCGCTGTATGCAAGACCTTCATCACTACGGACGCGGCGTGTGATTCTGCTTGTAAATCCGCTACCACCAAGAATGTGATTCATGACCATTGCAGCAACAGCATCATCATCGTTTCTCTTGAGGGTTCGTATTGCAATTCTCACACTGCCTTGCGGGATGTCTTGGTCAACGTAATAAACACCTGGGACGTAATCCGACTCAACATTGGGCGGGTTATCAACACTTGGTCCACCGTCCCATTGTCCAAACGCCTCGTTTAACGTTTGAAGCATGTCATCTCGATCAAAATCGCCTGAGACCGCAAGGATAAGGTTGTTTGGATTAAAGATGACGCCATGCATCTCGTTCAACCGTTCAACGGACATTGCAAGCACTTCGCTTTCAACTGGTTCGTTGCTTCGGTATGAATCACTATAAAGGAGGTTGTTTAACTCTCTTCCAACAATCGCACTCGGTATGTCGTTTCGCTGCTTCATTGCTTCAAGGTAATTGTTTCGTTCAAGTTCTACTCTTGACTCTTGAAAGCGAGGTGATTGAATCACATCAACAAACAATCCGAACGCGTCGTCAAACGTAGACGTTAAACAATTGAGTGTTGCAGAACTCGATGTGTCTGATGCAGAAACTGAAATCTCAGCGCCTAAAAACTCAACTCGTTCATCAAGATCTTCTGCGCTAAGTGCAGAAGTGCCACCCGCTCTCATGAGCATCGCAGTTGCTCCAGCCAAACCACCTTGGTCATCAGAACACAAATATTCTCCACCAGCAAAGACGGCTTCAATATTGATGAGTGGGAGTTGTTTATCCTCAGCAATGTAGACAACAACACCATTATCAAGCTCTTCTCGATACGCTTCTGACTGCGGAACGACAAACTCATACGCAGGGTAGGTGAGTTCACTTGGATGGTTAGGAATTGCTGCTTGAATTGTCAGTAGTAATGTAATAATCATTCGCCACCTTCTTTCGATGTAATGTGGGCATCAAGTTTTTCGAGTACATACTCAAGAATTGGACGCTCTTCATCAGACACGCCTGAAGAAGCTGCCATTAATGCGCCTCGCACCATTTTCAATTCGCCAATTGGTTTATCAATCAGGTTGGCGAGCATCAAATCTGCTTGAGCTTGTTGCTGCTCAGTTAACGCTTGCGATTGCGGCTCGCTTGGCGGTTCAACTGGTTCAACAATAGTGTCGACCCCTTCAGTGATATCGCTTTCTTCGGTCGCTGACTCAGCCATCCGCTCTTCAAGCTTTTTCAATAAGTAGTCAAATACCGGCTTAAAGTCAGGTGGGACTTGCGCCGCGTCACCCTTCATTTGTTCATAGACCTGAGGCAAATCAGACGCTGGAATCGATTCAAGACCTTTCAAGGATTGCTGAATCATCATCTGCTCTTCAGGTGAAAACGCTGCAAGCTCATCGTCCACTGGTTCAACGCCTTCTGCGCGATGGTAGACAGCAACAGAACTATTGTTGAGTTGAAGGTACTTATTCGCGACTTCAAGAATATCATCAGCGGTGATTGCCAAGAGTTTGTCTTTTGCTTCGTTGATTTCTTCCCAGCCGCCAATTGCTTCAGCGTAGCCAAGTTGAATCATAAGAAAGAAGTTGCTCTTTGATTGTCTGACAATGCTCGCAACAATATTGTTCTTCACTTTTTCTAACTCGTAATCAGAAACGGGCTCTGATTGCAACGAGTCCACTTGCTCAAGCCAAGCGAGTTCAAGTTGTTCAGGAGTGGCGTCACCCTTCACAGTTGCCTTAAACGAAAGCGCGCCCGCATACTTTTTGCCATCAACACTAAATGAAGCGCTGCTCGCAATCTCATCCTGCTCAACAAATGCCTTGTAAAGCCGCCCAGTTTTACCGTTCAAGACCCCAGCCATGACGTCAAGGGCGTATGAATCCTTGTGTTTGAAAGGAACACCGTGGTATCGAACTTCAACAGATGATTGGGCGTCAACTTCAGCGACCATGCGTTGTGGTGCAATTTGTGCGGGTTCAATCGTCACAACTGGCGGTACTTCTTGTTGTCCCTCTTCAAGTCGTCCAAAGTACTCGGTCACCATTTCACGAACTGCGCCTGCATCGACATCACCAACAACAACACCAACAAGATTGCTGGGTTGATAGTAGAGGTCGTAATATCGAAGCGCTTCTTCAAGCGTGTAACTGTTTAAATCACTGGTCCAACCAATGACAGGCCACGAGTATGGCGACGCTTGCCAAAACATTGAATTGAACTGTTCTTGAAACTCGCCAGTTGGTGTGGATTCAATTCGCATGCGGCGTTCTTCGTGAACAACATCTCGCTCAGAGAAAAACTCTCTAAACACACTATTCGCAAGTCTGTCTGACTCCATCCAGCACCACAACTCAAACTTATTGGAGGGGAGTTGGTTAATGTAAAACGTCACATCTTCACTTGTAAAGGCGTTCATTCCAACTGCGCCTTCGCCTTGATACACCGAGTCAAACTCATCTTTAACAATGACATCACGATGTTCTTTCATCGTGCTATATAACTCTTTTCTCAGGGACGCAATTTGTGGCGTGTCATTGCTTGGGTTCCACGGATCATCAATCTCACCAAGTTTGTACCGCTCATATTGACCGTTCCAGATTAAATCAAGCATTTGATTTCTAATCTCACGCTCTCTATTTGTGAACTCTGCATCGGTTGCAGCATCACTCGTGCCAATTGTGTCTGTACCTTTGAACATAAGGTGTTCAAAGAAGTGGCTTATGCCTGTAATTCCTGGTCGTTCGTTGACAGAGCCCACCCTTGCGACCCACCCAACAGCGACCATATTTGGTTCGTCGTGTCTCGGAAGAACAATGAATTTCATTCCGTTATCGAGTGTAAAAACATCTGGCTCAACTTGAGCAACAGCAGATTGTGCGGCCATGCAAAGACCGATGGTTAATGCGAGGAGTCGCTTCATTGTAAGTCTCCATTTTGAGTTAAATCACCAATGTTTGGTTCATCAAGGACATCAAAGATTCGTAATGAATCAAATTGCGGTTTCCATTTGTCAACGAGATACACATGTTTAGGATCGATGACGTAGTTTTCATAATCTTCGTCAGAGTTGAACCCCACATACAGCCCAACATCGTACGCACTATCAACAGTGCTTCTGCCGTATTCTGCGTGGACCCCACACCAATACGAAACAACACCATCAATCGAAGCTAAATATGTATTGCAATCTTCAATAAATGCTTCCGTATCACTTGGGTTCTTTAAATCACAAAAGACCACGTGATTGATTTTTGCAGGTCGAATGAGCGCGGAATCCATCTTCTTTGAGCAACCTGAGAACAAAAAGGTTGCTAGTATCACAAAGAGAACTGTATGTTGGACTTGTTTCATGTCTAAAACTCCGAACGAACTAGGCAGTGTACACCACAATCCACCCCTTGAAGTCATTGTTCATTCAGAACTAGACGCTCATCACGCTGCAGCAAGCGAACTTTCAAATCGCTTCCCAAACAACGATGGAAGCGCAACCATTGCGGTGTATTTCGGTCATGATGGAGTAGAACTTCGCAAAGCATCAAAACCAAACCAAAGGGGATACAAGGTTGACTTCCTCTCGATTGATAGCAGGACGGGGGCTGGAAACCTCTCTCGCAAACAACCACTCCCAAAAGCAATTGGGCAATCTACGACTAGCGTCTTGGATGTGACCGCTGGTTTTTGTGCCGATGCGTTTCGACTTTCAATGATGGGCTATCAAGTGACGGCAATTGAACGCTCCCCAGTCATCGCAACGCTCGTCGAAGACGGGTTACGTCGAGCAAAGGAAAATGAGGCGTTTTGGTCAGCATTTGGTTTGAACTTCACATTCATGAGAGGAGACATCCTGAGCGGATTGACCCCAGAACCGTGCGATGCGGTTTACCTTGATCCGATGTTTCCTCCAAAACGAAAAAAGAGCGCGCTTCCTCCAGGACCCATCCAACATATTCAATCGCTTGTTGGATTTGATATTCCAAATGAAACAGCCGCACTGTTTGAAAAAGCGTTTGAAGTTGCGACAAAGAGGGTTGTTGTAAAGAGGCCAACATATGCACAGCAATATCATCAGAAGCCGGCACATGTGTATGAGGGGAAGTTGGTGCGGTATGAGGTGTACCTCAAACCAACACACTGACTAAACACCTAAAAATGGAGCGTACCGGGCTCGAACCGGTAACCCCTGCCTTGCAAAGGCAGTGCTCTCCCAATTGAGCTAACGCCCCAATGGCTCCCACCACCTTACCTTTGAATCAAGGTGTTCTGGGAGACGGGTTCTCTCTGATGGCTCCGGTTGGGAGTCTAAGATGGAGTCATCTTTTGAGAGTTGATTATTGTATATCAGGTGAGACCGTTGCGGTAGTGGGTGAGACAAGATCTAGTGATGTGCCTTTTACCATCTGGATTCTCCAGTGTGGGTCCCAGCTCGCATCGCCCTTAATCCCAACGATTTGACCGACGAGTTCACCAAATTCAAAGTGCTCATCATCTTCGACATAGCCGAGCGTTCGACCTGTTCGTGGGTCTTGGATTCGGTAGAGGAAGGGACGTAAACGCCCGTCAAAAGTGTTGGATAGGGACAACTTGCCGGTAATCGCATAGCCATCAAATGAGTCGAACACGTCACGATATTCGTTGACATGCTGAGATTTTTCATCAAGATCGTTCTTCAAATGATCAATTTTTACTCGTTGAGATTGCAATCCAGCCCACACATCAAGTTGTTTGATTCGGTTGCTTGCAATTCGTTCAACAACGAGGTCACCCGCGCTGTTCTGAAGAAGCTCCGCATACATATCCCGCAAAGGAGACACTTCAGCACCCATGACTGGCTCGTCTGCCATTTGCTTCCACTTCACTTCGAGTTCAGCAAGTGAGAGGGGCGTGTATGTTTCCGTTTCAGTTTCGCTTTCGCTGGTTTCATCATTTGCGTTAGCGACTTCTGTAGTTTGTGTTTCTTCTACAGCGCCATTGTCATCTGTCGTCGTTTGCTCAGTTGTTGCGACAGTCGTTGATTCTGTCCAATCACCCCATGTTGCAGCAACCTCATCACTCGCTTTTGTGATTGCAGATTGGTGAATCCAACCCATTGCCTTTGATGGAAGCGAAACAGTGTGAACAATGTACGCATCTCTGTGGAGTGTTCCAGCATCAGTGTTCATTGTTTCAACAACTGTAATAGTATCGCCCTCATTTAGGCGGAACACAGGTCTCCAAGAACGATAAAGCTCTTCGGATTCGATGTTGTTTCCAAGCACTTCGAGTTCCATCGTCGCGGTTCCAGTGTCGTCACTGATCGTGAGTGCGCCAACACTTGTCGCGGGATATTTAACATAGCCAACCGCAGATTGGAAGACACTACCATCCGTTTCGCACTTCAACCATTCTTGACGCTTGCCAACAATGCGAACGAGGTTGCCATCTTTTGCTGTCGCAATTGGGTAGTAACTTTCATTAGCGCCACAACGAATCGGCGTGCTTGTTGTCGAAATGACTCCAATCCACGATGAATCGTCCGCGGTTTCACTTGGCGTGCTCTCGGTTGTTGCTGTTTGCGCAACAACATGTTGCGTTACACATGCGGAAAAAGTTACTGCAATTGAGAGTCCAAACGTTTGAATAGGTGTTGGCATCATCGGCCTCCTCGACTTCCGTGTTCCGTAGGTCCTTAAGATAATGTTGAGCGTATCGCCTTCAGGAAGTTCTTTCAACCTCAGATGAGATGGTATTCTGCACACATGTCGAAATTTTTTCGCTTCTTTCCCACCTTTACACTCGTCGCCTTCATAAGTGGCTGTAATTCACCGTTTCAAGAGGAGTTGTCGCCACGTTTGCCGTCAGCCCTCGCAGAAGATCAAGGTGAACAAGACGCCCCAAAACCAAACGAATCAAATGGCGAGTTGACCCTACCCATCACAGTGCAGACCGAAGTTGAGGCGGCGCTACAGGGGAGGCGTGAGGTTTTGGACGCGCTATCGCCCGCTCCACCGAGTGGAGCATGGAATGCAACCGCGGGAAATGATTTACATGACGGCGAAGAGTCCGTGCTCTCAATAACAAAAGAGGACGCCATCAACACGGCCTTGAAAAACAATCTCGACGTCGAGATTGCGTCGTACCAACCAGCCATGTCATCAGAAGCAATCAGGCAGTCTGAAGCGGCGTTTGATTTTCTGTTTGGATTAAATGGGACGCTTGGTCGAAACAGAATCCCTCAACAAACTGTTCCTAGCAACCCATTCAGTTCCGACGAACAATCAACAGACACACTGAACATTGACAGTTCGCTATCTAAACGCTTTTACTCAGGCGGCACGCTGACGGTCTCAACCGACGTATCAAAGTCGGAAAACAACAACGCAGATTTTTTGTTTCAACCAAACCCCGCATGGCAGACTGTTGGAACGGTGGGGTTGAATCAACCCCTTCTCCGCAACTTTGGCGAGTCAGTGTCTCGCGCGCAAGTCAATATTTCAACTATCGCACATGGTCAATCACTTGAAGATTTTAAGTTCTCGTTGATGAATACAGTCACAGCAACTGATGTGGCATACCTAGACCTGGTCTTGCAATGGAAAACGTTGCAAGTGCGCGAGTGGTTGTATGAACAATCAAAACAAGTTGTTGAGATTCTTGAACTCAGAAGGGGCTATGACACTGGTGAATCTGATTATGCGCAAGCTGTAGCAACGCTTCAGCAACGCCGGGTCGATGTTATTACTCAGCGTTCATTCGTGCATGGCGCATCTGATGTGCTCAAGGCCTTGATGAATAGTGACTCGTATGGTTTAGAGGCGAACTCAGTGCTCCAGCCAACTTCGGAACTCGAGCCGCTCGAAGTCACAATTTCATTAAGAGAGGCGGTGATGACTGCAATTGAACACCGGCCAGACTTACGACGGCTTGCTCTTGAAATCGATAAGAATGACATTTCACTTGAAGTCGCAGATAACGCGCGGTTGCCACAGCTCGATTTGCAAGCGCAACTTTCATACTACGGTCTCGGGGATTCTGCAGGTAATGGGTACAACGAGGTGTTTGATGCTGAGTTTTTAAACTACGTTGCCGGATTGTCGTTTGAAGTTCCGCTTGGAAACCATGCTGCAGAAGCAGAGTATCAATCAAAACGTCTCGAAAAAATGAGTTCGTCTGCTCGCTTCAGAAAAGGCGTTCAAGACGCTGTTGTTGAAGTCAAACGATTGTTGAGAGATGTCGTGACAAATGCTGAGTTAATGCAAGCAAACAGGGCATATAGAGTGGCGCAAGCAGAGAACATGAGAGCGCTTCAAGTTGAAGAGGAAACAATGTCAGGTCTTACCCCAACGTTTTTGAATCTCAAACTTCAAACACAATCGGGTCTTGCTTCTGCTCGGATTGCTGAACTCTCATCGATTGTCAATTACAACAAGGCGATTTCAAACCTCTACTTGGCAATGGGCATCACAAACAACATGCATGGTATTGATATTCACACCCAAACACTCAATACGCCATGACGATTGTGAATCCAACACATGCCTCTCTCCAACAGGCGGTCAACATATTAGAAGAAGGGGGGGTGATCGCCTTTCCTACTGAGACTGTGTATGGACTTGGATGCGACACGTTTAATGAAGACGGAATTGCGGCGGTGTACGAGTTAAAAGGTAGACCAAAAAACAACCCCACCATTGCGCACATTCATGACGAATCAATCGCGGCGCAGTTAACAGACCATTGGGACGAGCGTTGCGAAGTGCTTGCAAAGAAGTTTTGGCCGGGCCCACTCACAATTGTTGTTCCAAAGAAATCATCGGTTCCACTTGCAGCGTGCGGCGGCTTTGACACGATTGCAATTCGTATGCCAAACCACACCACGGCGCTCGCGCTGCTGTCAGCGTTTGGGGGGCCAATTTCTGCACCATCTGCAAACCCGTCTGGATACATCTCCCCAACGACAGCCATTCATGTTGAACAATCGTTTGGCGGAGGCGTGACAGTCATCGACGGTGGTCCCTGTGACTGTGGTATTGAATCAACTGTGTTATCACTTGTTGGCGAGCCAACCATTCTAAGACCGGGTTCGGTGTCACTCGAGTCCCTTGTTGAAATCATTCCAAACACAGCACTCGTCGAGCAAGCGTCGCAATCTGAATCACCCGGAACTGCGAAAACACATTACGCCCCAAATACGAAAACTACACTTATTGAGCGCGAGTTCATGAACACGCTGGCAAATCCAGATGTCATCGCAATTGCAATTCATGGCACGCCTCGCATCACAAAACAAGTTTTTGTGATGCCAGACAATCCAGTGGAGTACGCCGCGAAACTCTATGCAACGCTTCGAGATGCTGACGCGATTGGTGGGCAGGGCATTTACATTGAAGAGCCACCCAAAACGCCCGAGTGGAATGCAATTTTAAATCGCTTGGCCCGCGCGTCTACGTAGTTATCGTTCGTAAACGATGACATCACTGAGTGGAATGTCTTCAAACTCAATCTCTGGCTTTGTTCGGTGTACTGTGATGACCAAGATGTTTGAATCTGGCAAGTCTTTCTTTAAGAATTGAATAAGTCCACCCTCATACTCAACATGAAACTGACCAACGAGAAGAATGACTTTTGCATATGCAGTTGGTTTTAACTGTGCAACACTCTTAGCCATCGTTGCATCCCAAACTTGCTGAGACCTATAGAAGCCATACACTCGATGATTATCATCGATTTCTTCATCCTCTATGCCAGCGAACTCAAAGAACCGCTCTTGATAATGGTTGTCGACCATGGGGCTCGGGATGGTGACATATGAACGCCGGCTTTCTGACAGCGCATCAATTGCTTCAAACCCATTTGTTCTTGCTAGTGACACATACCTTCGAGGCGCATTTGCACCAACAACCGAACCATTGTGTGACTTCACACAATCGATGATGGGTTGGTACCACGCTTGCCACGTGTCCTTTCCAGACCAATGTTCAGAATGCGTAAGTGTCGCAAACCGTTTTTCATCGATAATCCCATCCATAAAATCATCGATGATTGGTTGTTCATCTCGTTCGAGCATCTCAAGTGCGAGCGTGCTGGTTGGAAAATTACTCATCACCCTATCTACAATTTCTCGTTGAAACGCGTGACCAACAACATGGTCATGTAACTCCCCAAGAATAATAACGTCAGCATCATCCACCATCTTCCAGAATTGCGGCGTTGTCATCGGATTCTCTTGGTGATCTTCAATGACAAGGTTGTGCTCAAGTTCAACTTGCACATCATCAAGATGCTGCACCACCACGGTTGTCGAGGTACATCCAGCGAGCAAGCAAACAGCGATGAGTTGGAGCAAATACTTCATAACCATCATCATAACCCACTCTTTTGTGTCATTAAAGGGCATTTCACCAAATGATTCCGCAAGACCGATTATTGGTCTGTTATCTTGGTTAAGTTCAGAAGACGCATTTCGAAAGGAATACCATGATTAGTTCATTACTTACAAGTTTGATTGTTTCATTTTCTACACCAGATGCATGGGTAGACAACCAAGTTGATGAAGTCGACAGAGAAGCTATGGCAACGCTTGTGGGTTATGCCCCAATTGAGTTTGGTGAAAGTGGGACTTGGATTCTGCCAGAAGATGATGAAGAGGCACCTACATGGAGTGACTTAAAAGGGAAGGTTGTCATCGTGCAATCTTGGAACAATGACTCACCAAGTGGACGACTCGTTATCCGTGCTGCGTCAAAAACACTCACTCGCGTTAAAGAAAAGGAAAACATCGCGCTTATCCTTGTGCACACTCCAGACGAACATGAAAAAGCAGCAAAGTATTGTCAGCGAAATAGAGTGAAATCCCCAACTGTGGTCGACACTACAGGCGCAATTTGTAACTCACTGGGGTTCTATAAAAAGCCAACCAACATCATGCTTGATAAGCAAGGAAGAGTGCGGCACGTTGGACTGAAAGTAAAGTCGCTTACAGAGGCGGCAAACTCACTTCTTGAAGAACCGTATGATCCAGATCTAGTTGTTAAAACTATTCCGGTACCAGAAGGCGTTGAACGAGAAGAGATTCCATTTCCAAAACACTCAACAAGTGTAGGCAGTTCCAAAAACATACAGGGCAAGGCAGCGCCTGCATTTGTTGTTGAAGATTGGGTGTCTCAACAAGTTGATGTCAACGGAAAAGTTCGGATCGTTGAGTTTTGGGCAACGTGGTGTCCGCCATGTGTGGCATCAATCCCTCACATGAATGACATTGCAAAAGAATTCAAAGACGAGGTTGTCGTTGTTGGCGTTTCAAGTGAACAAAAACAAAAGGTTGTTGATTTCCAAAAGAATACGCGAATGGACTATTACGTTGCGGTTGATCCACAACGTCGAATGCAAAACCTAATCGGCATTAAAGGCATTCCTCACGCCATTATCGTGAGTGATGAGGGAACCGTCAGGTGGCAAGGACATCCAACGGGCATCACTAGCGAACTCGTTCAACAAATTGTCGATGCCAATAATGGCGCGGGTCTTCCAGTGAACTCAGCCCTAAACTCAATTGGTCGCTGGAAAGTCAAGCCCGAAGTTGATGGCTGAACCCGAAGCACACACTCAAGACCAAAACAATTCACTTCGCGAAGCAATGCGTGAAGTTTGGTCGCTTGCATGGCCAACTGTCTTAACCATGACAAGTTTCACCATCATGCAGTTTGTAGACAAACTTATGGTGAGTAAGGTTGGTCCCCTTGAAGTCGCTGCTCAGGGTAACGCGGGCACGTGGGCATTTGCAGTCATCGCAACCGTCATGGGGGTTGTCACGGTTGTCAATACATATGTCAGCCAACACCTCGGTGCGGGCTCTCCTGAAAAGGGTCCAAAGTACGCGTGGTCTGCTGGCTGGATGGCTGTCTTCTTTTGGTTCATTATCATCTTGCCTTGGGCATTTTTGATTCACCTCGTCTTTGAATATATACACAAAGGCAATGACGAACTCATTTCGCTTGAAACCGAATACGCCGTGTTCACTTTGGTTGGCAGCTTGTTCCTTCTTGTTGGTCGCGGGTTCTCTCAATATTTCTTCGGGATGCACAAACCCAAAATCATCACAGTTTCAACAGTGATTGCGAACATTGTGAACGTCACAGCCAACTACATCCTCATTTTTGGCGAAGAGGGGATTCCCTCATTATTGCCGGGAATTCCCGGAACACCAGCGCTCGGCCTAAAAGGCGCTGCTATTGCAACCGTCATTGGAATGTTTATGGAAATGCTTATTCCATTTCTCATCTTCACTGGACCTAAGTTTCATAAACAATATCTCACGAGAAGTGCGTGGCGTCCCTGCCTAAAGACTATGAAAGAAATATTTCGATTGGGATGGCCTGGCTCAATTCAATGGGGCAACGAGATTATTTGTTGGGCACTCTTTATGACAGTGTTTGTTGGTGCGTTTGGGACAAACGACATGGCTGCTGGCTGGATTGCGCTTGGTTATTTACATTTAAGTTTTATGCCAGCAATTGGAATCAACGTTGCAGTCAACTCCATTGTCGGAAAATACATTGGCGCGGGAAATCCTGAAGTTGCAGTGTCGAGAGCGCGCGTTGGCGTCACGATGGCGGCTGTCTATATGTCCGTCTGCGCAGCCATCTTCATCCTGTTTAGACACGACTTTATTGCATGGTTTGTCAGTAGCGCCGATACACCGCCAGAAGAGAAGGCAGCAATCATTGAGATTGGCGCAAAGATGCTCATCATGGTTGCCATATTCCAAACTATTGATGCGCTCGGCATTGTGTACACCGGCGCGCTTCGCGGTGCAGGGGATACGGTGTGGCCCGGCGTTGTCACCGCCATCTATAGTTGGGTCTTGATTGTCGGGGGCGGATGGATTGCAGTGACGTATTTTTCAGACTTGGGTTCAATTGGACCATGGATTGCGGCATCAACCTATGTCATTTTGATTGGGTTAACGATGGCGGTGCGTTTTGAAAAGGGCGGTTGGCGGTCAATTGATTTGCTTGGTCGCAACACCATTGAAGATGAAGCAAGACGCGCTTCACCACTGACAATCGGCCCCCCAGCAAGCGAAGCGGATGGTGCAATCGCCGATTTTGTCGATCCTACGGACCCTGCACCTTAACCCCTTTTGCACTCAATCATTATCTTCTGTACAATCTTCCATCACACTTAGGTAGAAGACGGAGTTAGAACATTGGAAAACACACAACACTTTGATTCAACATTAGACACCATGATTGGTGGCGGCAATCCAGAAGCAGCAAACAAGCATTACGAAGCTGCAATGGAACACGAACAAAACGGTTTTCGCATCGGCGCAATTGAAGAACTTAGACAAGCAATTCAACAAGGCGCAAATCCAGAACACAAATTTCAACTCGCTTACCTTCTCGATTTAGTCGGTGAAGAAAGAGAAGCAGTTGAGCTTTACGAATCAATCACATGCGCTGAACGACCACACATCAATGCGCTTTTGAACTTAGCCGTTGTTTATGAGGACAATGGTCAATTGTCTGCAGCAGAAAAGTGCTTACGACAAATCCTTGACACTGACCCAAACCATGAAAGAGCACGACTCTACATGGTTGATGTTCAGTCTTCTACAGAAATGTACTATGACGAAGAAGTCGCTCGAGATGCAGCGAAGACAGCAGCACTCATGAACACACCAGTGACTGACTTTGAACTTTCAGTGCGTGCACGAAACTGTTTAAAGAAGATGGATATCCGAACACTTGGTGATTTGCTCAAAGTGACAGAAGCAGAACTCTTAAGCTATAAAAACTTTGGCGAAACCTCACTTGTTGAGATTAAACACATGTTGACAGCAAGGGGATTGCGACTCGGTCAGGCAACTGAAACTGGTCACGTATCCAAAGTTCACCAAGACCGTTACAAAGAATTGTTAAACCATGCTCCAGAGCAAGTGCTCAAACAACCCGTTTCAACGCTCAGCTTGTCAGTTCGTGCTCGTAAAGCGCTTCAACTGCTCAACATTCAAACGCTTGGCGATCTTGCAATTCGAACAGAAGCAGAACTCATGGGCATTAAGAACTTTGGTTCAACAAGTCTTGACGAGATTAACGAAGGACTTCAAAACCACGGTCTTGAACTCCGAAAAATTGACTAATCAAACACTTACGAATTTGAACGAAGGGTTTTCTGAATAGAAAACCCTTTTTTCTATGTACACTACATATTGTGTCAACGCGAAATGAAATCAATCGAAGAGAGTTTGTGTTAGGCGCAAGCGCGGTCACTGTGAGTGGCGTGTTGAGCGCGAGTGCGTTTACTCAAATTGTGAGTGACAAAAAACAAACCATTCATCCGCTCACGATTCCAACCGAGCCAGTACTCGTTCGTGTTCGTGTGGGCCGGTTTAGAAACGGGCAACGAACAACGATTAATGGTGGTCAAGTCCGCGCAATTGACGGCGTATTGCAAACCACAAATTCCATTAAGGATTTGTTTAACAAAGATGAAGATCTCCATTTTGTAAGTCATAAGAAAAGCACATTTACAATTGGTAGTGGAGAGAAACAAAAAATCGTGACGGGCAAGCTGCATGTGCATGCGTGCAATGACAACGACGACACGGCTTTTGATGTCGTCGCACATGTGCCAATCGAGCAGTATCTTCCCGGCGTTCTCGCAGGCGAGCTATATGCACACTGGCACCCAGACACGTTTGCTGCCCAAGCAGTGGCTGCAAGAAGTTACGCCATTGTTCAACACTTAAACCGTATTGATAAGAGTCACTTTGATGTCACAGATGGCCCTTCATCACAAATGTTTCTTGGCGACGTTACGCTCGAAGCAGCACACAATGCTGCGAAGGTAACACAGGGCGTCATCCTCGCTTGGGACTCAACAGTTGTGCCAGCGTACTACAGTGCATGCTGCGGGGGACGCGCCGCATCTGCCCTCGATGCAATCAGCACCTCAACACAACATGAGATTCCTCCGCTGTTTGGAAGAAAAGGGAAAGATGTTTGTCACTCACTTGAATCGGCAACGTGGCGTGCTACCCGAAGCTCTCGCATGTTTCGGATGCGGCTGAACGATTATGCAAAGCGCTTTAAGATTCCTGAGTTAGAGTCACTTCGTTCAGTGCGAAGTATTGAGCCGTGCGAGTTTAACAAACACGGAAGGCCTACAAAACTTGCGATCAGAGACAGAAGGCGAAAAAGACATTACGTCAACGCACGTAATTTTTTGAGTGCAGCAAATGCATCGGTGTCAGCGCTGCCTAGTACCACCGAAACAATTTGGTCTTCAACGCTCAGTTGTACTAAATCAGGTAACGAACTTTCATTTGAAGGTCGCGGCATGGGGCATGGCGTTGGTCTGTGTCAATATGGCGCGCAGGAACTTGCTGGGCAAAACAAATCGTGGGAAAGCATTTTGCAGTGGTATTACCCCCAAGCAAGTATTCAAGCGATTTGATGCATGCTCCAAACATTTTCACCGCTTGAACTGACAACCCTTCTTTCTGGACTTTGTTTGCTTGCATTGGTGTATGCAATGGTTGGGCACGGTGGCGGTTCTGGCTATCTGGCAGCACTCGCAATTGCTGGTCTTGCGCCCGAAACACTCAGACCGCTTGCACTCACGCTAAACATATTCGTCGCTTCAATCGGAACTTTTACGTTTAACAGCAACCTCAAAGAAAAGACGAAACGCTTTGTTCCCCTCATTCTTACAAGTATTCCATGTTCGTTCCTAGGAGGAACGATTCAACTTGACCCTGCTGTTTATAAACCGGTTCTGGCAGTCATTTTGGCAATTGCAGCAGTGCGCCTGTTCTATCGACCCAAAGGTAACCAACGCCGCGACACGCGGGTCAGTGTTCTGCTTGTGCTTGGAGCCGCGATTGGTCTCATCAGTGGAATGATTGGCATCGGCGGGGGCATCTTTTTAAGCCCAATCCTTTTACTGTTCGGTTTCGCAAGCGCAAAAGAAACAGCAGCAATCAGTGCGCCATTTATCTTGTGCAACTCAATTGCAGCAATGATTGGCGTGGTTTCAACTGATTCAAACACATTTGCATTGACAACACATTCGATACCACTCATTGTGGCAGTCGTGATTGGGGGCGCAGTTGGAGCACACATTGGGAGTCGCCGGCTTGGACAATCTGGTCTTCGATTCATGCTTGCCATCGTGCTTACCGTTGCAGCAATCAAAATGATGATGTAGCAAGGCGGTTCTACTGTTAAAATACGAACAATGACTCACCCAGGCACCACACTTCGGAAACTTCTCAGCGAGCGTGCTGTCATGTGTCCGGGTGCGTGGAACGGTCTTGTTGCAAGAGCCATCAACTCAGCAGGATTTCAATCGTGCTACATCAGTGGCGGCGCAACAGCAAATGCTTCGGGGTACCCAGACATTGGACTCATTTCCCTCACAGAAATGTGCAGGACAATTCGCGAAGTCGCGAACGCAAGTGGATTGCCCGTGATTGCTGATGCTGATACTGGCTATGGCGAAATTGAATCAGTGAAACGCACAGTTGTGGAGTATGACCGTAATGGTGCAGCAGGCATGCACATTGAAGATCAAGAGTTTCCAAAACGGTGTGGACATCTTGATGGTAAACGATTAATCTCAGTTGAAGAGATGTCTTCAAAAGTGTCAGCGGCAGCAACAAACAAAGTGCATCCTGATTTTCTACTCATTGCAAGAACCGATGCTCGAAGTGTTGATGGTCTTGATGCAGCGATTGAGCGCGGCAACGCCTACCGCGAAGCTGGTGCCGACATGATTTTTCCCGAAGGTCTTCACTCGGAAGAAGAATTCAAAGCGTTTGCACAGGGTTGTCCCGGCTTACTGCTCGCAAACATGACTGAGTTTGGCAAAACGTCATCAATCCACTTTGATACATTTGCTGAGATGGGCTATCAACTTGTGATTTACCCAGTCACGATGCAAAGAGTTGCGATGGGCGCGGTGACGAAATGTCTGGACCAGTTGAAAGCAGAAGGCACTGTTGATGGGTTTGTTGACTCGATGCAAACCAGAGCGTCGCTCTACGACATGCTTGCATACACGCCCGGCGAAGAGTGGACCTTTCCAAAATAGCTAAAACGCCCCGCCAAAGCGTTGTAACCCCATTTTTGATAGAATAAGGGGACGGATTCTGCTCATTGGTGGGCCGTGTTCGCTAAGGAAAAATATGACTCAAACAACAGAAGAAACAAAGAAACAACCAGATTCGCGTGGGTTAGCAGGGCAGGTCATCGGTGAAACATCCGTCTGTGCCGTCAACCAAACACAGCTCATGTACCGCGGATATGAAATTGCTGATTTAGCAGCTCATGCCACGTTTGAAGAAGTGGCGCACGTACTTCTTGTAGGTCATAAACCAAATGCTGAAGAGCTCAAAGCGTTTAGCGATGAAGTCGCAAGTTACAGGGCGATTCCAACTGCAGTAAGAGACGCAATTGTCAAGATTGCAAAAGATACGCCCGAAGCGCATCCAATGTCAGTCTTAAGAACTGCAGTCTCACTTCTTTCACACACCTGCGACCTTTGTGAAGATAACTCTGCTGAGGCAGAACTTTTAAAATCAAAGATGCTGCTTGCTAAGATTCCAACTTGCATTGGAACACACCAGCGAGCACTTGACGGGAAAGAACCCGTTGAGCCAGATACATCATTGAGCCACGCAGCAAACCTACTCTGGTGTATCACTGGAGAAAAACCGCACGACATTTCAGCAAAAGTCATGGACGTCTCACTCATTTTGTACGCAGAACATGATTTCAATGCATCGACGTTTACAAGCAGAGTCATCGCATCAACGAACAGCGACATGCACTCGTGTGTCTGCGGCGGCATTGGCGCACTCAAGGGCAACCTGCATGGCGGCGCAAACGAAGCGGCTATGGAAATGCTCAGTGACATCATGGAAGCAACATCAGGTGGACAAACTGTTGACGAATATATGCAGCACGCATTTGAAACGAAGAAAAAGCTCATGGGCTTTGGACATCGCGTCTATAAAAATGGCGACCATCGAGCCGGTATTCTTAGAGACTGGGGTCTCAAGTATTGCGAAGAAGTGAACCCTGAAGCCAAAGCTTGGTTTGACTTGGGTGACGAAGTTCAAGGGATTATGCTTAGGGACAAGAACATTTTTCCAAATGTTGATTTCCCATGCGGCATGACGTACTTTGCAATGGGCATCCCTGTTCCACAGTACACGCCCATTTTTGTTGCATCTCGAATCACCGGCTGGTGTGCTCATATTATGGAACAACACCAAAACAACCGCATCATCAGGCCACTCGCGCAATATGCGGGTGAGGGCATTCGCAATTGGAATGATGGCTAATGAGTGACGTCTCACACATCGCAGTCATCGGCGCTGGGACGATGGGCTCAGGCATTGCACTCACCTCCGCACTCGGTGGCAAACAATGCACGCTGATTGATGTTCAACAATCACAACTTGAAACAGCGCGCGCCTATCACGACAAACAACTGAGCAAGCTTGTCGCAAAAGAAAAACTAAGTGCTGAGGATGCAACGAATGCACAATCGCTCTTGTCATATACGACGGAAATGGGAGATGCTTCAGACGCTGATTGGGCAATCGAAGCAGCCACCGAAAATGTTGAAGTGAAGAAAACCTTGTTCCAACTTATGCGTGACACGTTTAATGATGAAGTCGTGCTTGCAACGAACACATCTTCGATTTCAATTTCAGATCTTGCAACTGCAGTCGAGGGCGCAGAAGACCGCGTGATTGGAATGCACTTCTTCAATCCAGTGCCAGTGATGAAACTCGTTGAAGTCATCAAAGGCGTGAAAACCAGTGAAGCAACCACGAACGCAACGATTGCGTTGTCTGAGGCGCTTGGAAAGATTCCAGTTCCTGCAAACGATTTTGCAGGATTCGTTTCAAACAGAGTGCTCATGCCAATGATTAACGAAGCGTTCCACGCGTGGGAGGATGGGGTCGCAGACCCAGAAGCAATTGACTCAATCATGAAACTCGGCTGCGCATTCCCAATGGGACCACTTCGCCTTGCGGATTACATCGGTCTCGATGTTTGCAGAGACATCATGATGGTGATGTATAACGGTCTAAACGAAAATCCAAAATACTTACCGAACCAGAAACTTGTCGATCTTGTTGAGGCAGGAAAACTTGGGGACAAGTCTGGTGAGGGTGTTTACAACTACACAAAAGAGTAATTGCATGACGAAGCAGACACACCCGATCTTCAGTTGGCCGGGTAGCCTTCTTTGGCTTCTTCCCCTTGCTATTCTCGCGTTTGCAATGATGCAGTTTAATCTCGTGGGTTCCATGTGGTGGTACTTGCTCATTCCCGTGTGTGTTGCCTTTGCGTTTATCGATTTGTTTTCAACAGTGTGGTTTGGCATCACCGTGTTGGTCACACTGTTCTTTTACTGTTCGATTGGCTCGTCGGGCATTCCCGTGAGTTATGCAATCTGGGAACCAACAACTTGGGTGAGCTTACGTGAAATGCGTGGTCTCGAACTCACAGAGTTTGAATGGTTTCATTGGTGGCCATTTAAATGGCTCGTCGCACTTCTTTGTTTAAACATGACAATCGTAACCATCCGGAGAATCCCGTTTAACATTTTGACGCTTGGTGTTTGGTCAATTCACACTGGCGTCATCGTTCTGGTGCTTGGATGTTTGGTCTACTTCACGCAAAAAATCGAAGGTGACGTCATCATCTCTAGACATCAAGTGACGATTCAGGTTCCAGGCGAAGAGAAGGCCTCGATGGTTGTTGCGCCGGGCAACTCAATTGTCGTTGGACCGTACATGTGTGAGATATCAAACATCAATCCGAACTGGGAACTCCTCACAGGTGATGACAAGGGCAAGAGAACCTACGCCGTTTCGATTTCAATGACATCAGATGATGTGTCATTTACACGCCAGCTGATTGGCGGTTATCCAGAATACACAGAGGATGTCATTAAAACCGACAATCCAAAACAACCGATGGCGCGAGCAATCAAAGTGCTCGGTACTGCACTGGTAGATGAATCCATCACCATGTCACTTGAGCAAGATGTGAAAGAAGACTTTTATGTGACGCAAAGTGCTGCTATTTATCTCAGGGAACTTGATGAGTTTGGAACGCCGCGAACGGAGTGGATTGAGCACCCCATTCCAAACTTGCCACGGTTCAATGACTACGTTAGTGAAGACAGCGAAGTTTGGGATGCTGAAAAAGCAACGAAGCACCCAATTGCAATTGAAGTCCCATGTGAGGACGACCTTTCAATCACGGTCACGGATTATCTGAGATACGCTTTCATGGACGCAAGGATTGTTCCGGGCGGTTCCGACTTGAACCCAGTGTTGTGGGCAACGATTGAACGAGGGGAGATTACTCAGCCAGTCAAAATGTTTGCATTCGACCCTGCAAACAACACAACAGACAGTTCACTCATGGTGTTTAAATGGATTGATTCACCGTCTGAGTTAGAGTCACTCCAAGCGTCTTTGTTGCCAACATTAGAAGCAAACATTGATGGAGCGATTCATGTACTGCCACTTCAGAATTCCGATTCGTTTACGCCAATTGGAGAGACTGGATATGCGTATCGTCTGACATCGATTCAGAACAACCTCAAGATTGAGGGCATCACAGTCTCGCTTGCAATTGTTGAGTTGAGTAACGGCGACAAAGAGTGGGTTCGCTGGGTGTTTGAAGACAGCTCACTGAACAGAGACATCACGGAATCCTCAGATCACCGCGACTCAAGCTTTGTAGATGAATCAATTCAACTGACCTACGAACCCGGCGCAGCCCCAATTACGCTTGTCGCAGGCGAAGGTGTTGATGGCATCCACATGTTGCTACAGACTGATTCTGAAAAACCAACACAACAACGCATCTCTTTTAATGAGCCAGTGCAAATCATTGATGATGTTCAGTTAAAAGTCCATAGACTTGAAGCAAACACACACATCAAAACAAAACCAACTGTTGTGCCAAAGAAGCAGAGAGATCCAAACGTGAGCAACACCATGTCCATGATTCGTGTTGTTCTAAAAGACGGCGATGATGAGCGGATTGCATGGCTTCCATATCACCATTACCCATTTGAATCCACTGCACAAACCGTGAACAGATTTAAGTATCAACCGACTATTGTTGGATTGAGCAATGGCAAGATTGTTGAGTTAATGTTCTCAAGAGAACGCGCGCCATTGCCAACGCCAGTTGCGTTGAACGATTTTGAGATTGATACGCACATTGGCGGATTTTCTGGTCGAACGTCTTCGATTCTCAACTGGCGTTCGTTGATTTCATTCCCTGAGGTTTCAGACGACCTCGTTGCTGTGAGTGTGAATGACCCCAAGCCACATCAAGGGTATTGGTTCTTCCAATCACAATGGGATCCACCAAGTGCGACATCACAAGGGCTCAACTATACGGTTCTTGGTGTTGGCAACAGAGAAGCGGTGTTTACGATGCTTCTTGGAACATGTATCACTGTGCTTGGCATGATGTGGGCGTTCTTTGTGAAACCAACAATTAAACGGAAACGGCAGCAAGCGGTCTACGGAGCAAATATATGAAACACATCCTTTTGATTTTCAGTTTGTGTTCAGCCCTCTACTCCGTACAGGCACATGGGGATGATATTGCTGAGACGATTGACATTTCACCTTGGAGTAATCAGGTTGCGGTGTTCACTGAAGGTCGCGTGAAATCATATGAAACGTTTGCTCGGTCTTACATGCAACACATCTCGGGCTCAAAACTGATTGACGGCCAGCCCGCAACATTTACATTCTTAGACATGATGATTCGCCCTGAACACTATGAGGGCAAACCAATCATTTACGTGAAGAACAAGAATGTTCGCGCCATCATCAGTGATGCCATCACGTCTTCAAACATGTCTGCGAAAGAAGATATGGACGCATTTGTCAAAAGCGGTCTTGTTTCAAGGGAATACTTACAAGAATCAGCTGTCCACGCAAAGTTGCAATCACTTCGTTCCGACGTGATGCGATTTGCAACACCTGTTGAGCAGATTGAAGTTGCACTCAATGCAAGCAATCCAAGAAACATGTGGGCAAATCTCCAAGTCGTTCCGCCACCAAGCGGTCAGTTTGACGCACCTTGGTTTACGCTCGAACACATTCAAGATGAAGCGATTATTGCATCATGGACTGAAATGGTAGAGGCGTGGAAAGCGGGTCAAGTAGAAACGGCGAACGAAAAACTTGCACGCATTGCAGGGTTGTTACCACTTCTTCCAACAGGAAAAGGCATTTACCCGCCAGCGAAGAAACTCCAACTTGAAAGCATGTTCTTTAAGCTTGGAAACCTCACGGCAATCTGGATTGTCTATCTCGTCGCAGTCATATTGCTGTTGATGGCGTTTGTTTACCGCTTTAAGGGCGTGGGCTCACTAGGGTTATGGCTCTTTGTCTTAGCTGCATCGCTTCATACACTCGCAGTCATCTGGCGTTGGTATGTGTCAGGTCGTTATCCAAACACAAATATGTTTGAAGCCATCACAACAGCTGCTTGGATGGGCAGTCTCTTTGGATTGCTTATGGAAATACTCTTGCGTAAAACGCAAATGAAGTATCTGTTTGCACTTGGCGCGTCGGTTGCGTCAATGATTGCGCTCCTTGCCGTACGCCTTTACCCACTTGAGCTGAACCCGCACGTTTCAAACAAGATGCCAGTGCTGCATGACATTTGGCTCTACATTCACGTGAACTTCATCATCTTCTCATACTGCCTCATCTTTGTTGCGGCGGTCACTGCAACGCTTTATCTTGCACGGCGTCTTCTTCTTAAGCTCAAGGGAAAAAGCGGTATTCAGGAATATGCAAAAGCAGGAGGCATTGCATCGGTCGTTGAACTGAGACCAGCTAAAAAGGGCAACTCCCAATCAAGCATGGGCATGGTTCTTGATGGCGCCACAATGATTCTTGTTGAAATGTCATTCATATTGCTGTGGGCGGGCATTGTGATGGGCGCAATTTGGGCAGACCATTCGTGGGGTAGACCGTGGGGGTGGGATCCAAAAGAAGTGTTTGCCCTCAATACGTTCCTTGTCTTTGCAGTGCTCATTCACACACGGATAAAAGTCAAAGACAAGGGTCTCTGGACTGCACTTCTTGCAATTATTGGTTGCGCGGTGATGCTCTTTAACTGGATTATTATTAACTTCACTATTTCAGGATTGCATTCTTACGCATAACTGTCACGTGGCACACCAAGTGATTCAAACTGAAAACCTACCCGAGCAATGTTCTGCATGGCTCGCAGACGAATGTGAATTGCATGTGTGCCCAGCGGGCTCGCTTCGATTCAATGAGCTTCTTCCAACAGTTGAAGGGCTCGTCATACGCACGTACACAGAAGTCACTCGCGAGCTCATCGAGTCGGCGCCAAAGCTGAAAGTTGTTGGGCGGGCCGGCGTTGGAATTGACAATATTGATATTGAGGCGTGCAGGGACCATGGCGTTCGCGTAGTCCACACGCCGGAAGCAAACTCAGCATCTGTTGTTGAATTCGTATTGTCCCGCATGCTCGCATCGCTTCGGAAAGTGACGTTCGTTGAAGGTGAAACAACACAAAGCGAGTGGAATCTCTTGAGAGAAAACTCGATGAACGACAAGCAGTTTTCAGAAATGACGCTTGGCATCATTGGGTTTGGACGAATCGGAAGCCGGCTAGGCAAGCTTGCAAGCGCACTTGGGTTCCAAGTCATTTTTCATGACATAAGACCAATTGCTGATTCAGGCGATTGCGTTCAATGCACCCAAGAGGAAGTATTGGCAAGAAGTGATGCAATTTCTATTCATGTTGACGGCCGGCTCGAAAACAAACATCTTTGTAATGCTCAATTCTTTAAAGCGCTCACTCCAGATTGCCTGTTCATCAATACTGCTCGCGGATTCGTTGTTGATGCGCACGCCTTGGCAAATCATTTAAGACACAATGAATCGTCTAATGCCATCCTTGATGTCCACGAAACCGAACCCATTCACACAGAATACCCACTTCTCAATCTACCCAATGTAGAGCTTTTTCCCCACATCGCATGTAAAACTCAAACGGCTACAATTCATATGGGCTGGGTCGTCAAAGATGTTGTTGCGGTGTTAAACAATCAACCCCCACAGTTTGAAGTCATGCTTCAAGAGTAAGAAAGATACTTTTCATGTCCACAACCATCCAATCAATCTTCGCAAGGCAAATTCTTGATTCAAGAGGAAACCCGACGCTGGAATGTGATGTGACGCTTGCAAATGGCGTTACGGGGAGAGCCGCAGTGCCGAGCGGTGCAAGTACGGGCGAGAACGAAGCAGTTGAGCTTCGAGATGGCGGCTCGGAGTGGTGCGGGAAGGGCGTCCGCACCGCTGTTCAAAATGTAAACACCATCATTGCTCCAGAAGTCACAGGCATGGATGCTAGCAACCTCGTTGAGGTTGACACGTGCATGATCGAACTTGATGGCACTCCAAACAAAGGAAACTTAGGGGCAAACGCGCTCCTTGGCGTCTCAATGGCAACTGCGCATGCTGCAGCAAATGCAGCGAACAAACCGCTCTATGCATATCTAGGAGATGATGACTCAACAGTTCTTCCTGTGCCGATGTTTAACATCCTCAATGGAGGAAAACACGCAGACAACACTGTCGATTTTCAAGAGTTTATGATTCAGCCGTGGGGATTTGAACGATTTGGAGATGCGCTTAGGGCTTCTGTTGAAATTTACCACACACTTAAAGACGTGCTTCATCGCCGCAACTTATCAACAGCAGTCGGGGACGAAGGCGGCTTTGCGCCCAACCTTCAAGACAATGAAGACGCATTAAAAATCATCGAAGAAGCTGTCGATAAATCAGGGTATTCGTGGGGCGAACAAATCTTTGTTGCGCTTGACCCAGCAACGAGTGAACTTGTCAGTGAAGCGCGAAAACTTGGCAAGGAAGGTTATTGCTTCTTTAGCAGTCAACCAGACAAGATTGTTTCGTCTGATGAAATGATTGATTTGTGGGCAGATTGGTGTAAGCGATATCCAATCAAATCGATTGAAGATGGTCTTGGTGAAGATGATTGGGCTGGATGGAAAACGTTAACAGAGCGATTAGGAAACGAAGTTCAACTCGTTGGCGATGATTTGTTTGTGACGAATCCACTCTTCCTTCAGAGAGGTATTGATGAAGGTTGCGCAAACTCAATACTCGTGAAAGTCAATCAAATTGGAACGCTCACTGAAACATTTAGAGCAGTGGAACTCGCACATGAAAGTGGTTACTCAGCGGTGTTGAGCCACCGAAGTGGTGAAACAGAAGATACAACAATTGCGGACTTGTCCGTTGCGACAAATTGCGGACAAATCAAAACGGGTGCTCCATGTCGCTCTGACAGAACAGCGAAATACAACCAGCTCATTCGAATCGCTGAACAACTCGGTGATCGAGCGACGTACGGCAGGAAATGAAAAAAGGGACAATTCAACATCTAGTCGTTTGGCGAATTGTCCAGCTTCCTTTCATTCTCATTGCTGTCTACACACTCACTTTTTTACTCGCGTGGCAGATTCCGGGAAACCCGCTTGAGAGCGAAGGACGAATGCCTCCACCCGAAGTTGTGGAGGCGATGCAAGCACAGTACAACCTTGACCACCCCTTACGGTTTTATGGCGAGTATCTTTGGAATGCTTCTGGCGTTGCATGGTTGATCAATGGGGCTGAAGGACCAGTGTTTAACTTAGGACCGAGTCTTCGGCACGAAAACTGGACGGTCAACGAGATATTGCTTGCAGGACTTCCTGTGTCAATGACGCTTGGGTGTTTCGCAATTCTCATTGCGCTCGTACTCGGTCTCACTGCAGGAACGCTCAGTGCACTTAAACCAAAAACATGGATTGACTCCATTGCATTTATCGTTTCCATTGTTGGCATTAGTTTGCCGACATTTGTGATTGGCGTTCTACTTCTTATGACGTTTTCGGTTTGGCTTCACTTCTTTCCAATTAGCGGATGGGGAACGTGGAAACACATGGTTCTGCCATCAATCACTCTAAGCTTGCCATTTGCTGCCTACATCGCGCAACTCACGAGAAGTGGAATGTTAGAACAACTGAGCAGTAACCACATTCGCACGGCACGGGCGAAAGGGTTATCAGAGTATTCCGTCGTCTTGAAGCACGCAATGAAGAACGCGATTCTTCCTGTATTGAGTTACATTGGACCCGCAACTGCTGCAGCACTCACCGGTTCGTTTGTCGTTGAAAAGATTTTTGCGGTTCCGGGCATTGGCATTCATTTTGTTGAAGCTGTGCTCGGTAAAGACATCACCGTTCTAATGGGCATCGTACTTGTCTATTCAATGCTACTTGTCGTGTTTAATTTGGTCGTTGACGTGATGTATCGTCTGATTGACCCGAGGATGAGTTAACTCGCCATAATTGTTGCACGAGCCGAGGGTGTGATGTGAGGCCGTCAATCTGGTCGGGTTCATACATGTACAACTGCAACAACTGACAAACCACAAGCATCGGAACTTCTTTCGTGAACAGTTTTGTTTCAATCGCACGCATCAATTCAAATCGTTTGACGGGGTCAGTTTCTTTGGACGCACGAACAAGCATCGCATCAATCTCTGGATGTGAAAAACCCCGGTCATTGTTTCCGTTTTCAGAGTGGAAGATGTCAAGAAACGTGGAGGGGTCGCCATAATCACCGTACCATCTTCCTCTTGCAACCATGAAGTTTCCACTTCGCAAATCGCGACTGAAGAGTTTGTTGTCTGTGCCACGTAACTGCGTTTGTACACCTAGCGTGTTTCGCCATTGGTCGCGAAGCAAGAGCGAAATCCATTTATACCGGTTTGTGTTCGTCGTGTAGAGCAAGTCAATTGGTGGGAAGGGGACACCCTCCTCATTTTCCACAACCCCATCTCCATCTCGATCAATCCAGCCCGCCGATGCAAGTTCTTCCTTTGCAAGCTCGGGGTTAAAGTTAATGCCTTCAACAGGTGCATATCCACTGATTGAATGGGGCGGCACAAATGCAGTCACGACGGGTTCTTGAAGCCGAGTTGCATGTTTGACGATTGCGTCTCGATTCGTTGCATACACAAACGCACGCCGAACGGCTGCATCACTGAAGGGATTCAGTTCACCATTATTCAGTGTTTCCCTGCAGTTAAATGAGAAAAAGTCTGTGCCAAACGTCGGGAATGCGTGAATGTTCGTTCGTTTTCCTTCAGCTTTTTCAATGAGCATGTCGGATTGGTAGTCAACATTGACGCCATTGAGCCAATCAACTTCACCTGCTTCAAACGCGAACACAGCGGTGTTAGGATCTTCCATCGTGATGGCTTGAATTGAATCTAACGTAGAAAGCTCTGGCGAGTGGTAGTGCGGGTTTCTTGTAAAGCGCATGTCACGTTTGTATCGCCATTTATCTAACTGAAATGGCCCATTGCAGACGAGCGTTTCTGGCCGTGCCCAATAATACTTGTACTTTAAACGCCCAGTTTCATCATCAATCGACAACCACTTCATGGAACGTGGGTCTGGAATTGGCATCGTGTGCCACCCTTCGTCAATCAATTGTTGTTGCTCGTGCTTACTTAGCTCCCAGCCCTCCACCGCAGGCCTATATACGGGACTACACACAGCGAGCGCGATTTGATCAAGAAAGTAGGGGACGGGCTGTTCTAACGTGACTTCAAGAAGATGGTCGCCAAGAACATTGATTGCAACAAGTTCATCAAACTTGTCTTGCATTGCATCGAGCGTGACATATTCTTGATGTTTGAGTTTGTCTGAACGCCACTCCCAAAACGCGGTGGCTCCTTGAACAGAAAAAAGAAAACCGGAGTAATCTGAAGCGGTGTCTGGAGTCAGTAACCTCATCCACGCAAACTTAAAGTCGTGTGCAGTCACCGGCGCGCCGTTACTCCATTTTGCATCTTCTCTGAGTTCAAACACGTACGTTGTATTGTCTTCGCTTAACGTGACTTGTTCTGCTGCTGCGGGTTCAATCGAAAAGTCATCGGGATTCCACCGAACAAGCCCTTCATACAAGCAATAAGCGGCCTGCATGTCTGTAAGCCAACTCATTCGTCCAGGATCAAGCGTAAAGACATCCCCGCGATTGACAAAGACAAAGTCTGCTTTCTTTTCAGTTTCTTGATTGCATGTTGCGATGCCAAACACCGCAAACAAGCAAAGGGCAGCAATAGAAAGACGCACCATAACGGTACTGTATCGAATTCGTTACTGTGCGTTCTTCCAACCGTTCAGACGGCTTGTGACCTCAGGATAATTGCCCTCACTCCAAATTTCGAGCATTGACGTGTCGGAGGAATCGAGTTTTAGTATTCGTTCGACTATGAAACTGCCAGATTGGAGTGATTCGCCGTAAGCGGTATACAACTCATTATTCGCTTTTGCGGTTGCAGCATGTTTCAATGCGATGTCTGCAAACTGTGTTAAAAGTGGAGCAATCACTTTGTCGCCCGCTTTTCGTGCGTCTTCGTTGAGACCCGGCTCGATGAGTTGCAATCGGAGTGACGCAAGTACAAAAGGAAGCGCGCGAACTCGTTCGTCGGCTTCATCGGATTTCGCAATTTCAGTGAGCAATTCAGATAGCGCTCTAATCTGTAACTCAACTGAAAGTGCTTCAAGTTCTTCTTGTTGTCTGGTATCGAGGTCTGGAATGTCTTGTAATGCTGCAAGCGAACTGAACTGTCTTGAAATGATGTACCAGACTGGCTCGCGAGATGCAAAATCTGCAACTGTGTTTGCAATCGATGAGATGCGCCGCTCAGGAAGAATGCCTTGCTTAAAAGATTTACCGAGCCCGATTGATGCCCAGTGCCTCAGTGACGCTCGCTCTTCGGTTGAAGTGTCTGCGTGATTGAGTAGCAAGCCACACCCTTGTTCAGTTCCCAAAAGAGAGATGACTTGCAATGCATTGACCGCAGCCATCTCGTTCGTATTGTTCTCATCAAGAATCGCCTCAAAGCCATCCCTCAGGGCTTTGCCATAGAGCGACCGAGCGTATGGGGACATTGCTGAATCTTCCTCAAGTGGTTCAATGAGGTGTCGCTGAGCTTCATAAAGCTCGAGAGCGTCCGTGGTGTAGAGCGCTTCAGCCCACCCTTGAGCGTACTGCTCAATTTTGCTTGCATCTGCATCATTGATAGAGTTTCGACCAACAATTTTTGAGATGCTGAACTTTGGCTGAGCAACCGCGTCATAACTACATACGACTGCCAAAATGAGGATGATAAAACAATTCTTTTGCATAAAAAATAACCTTTAGATTGACGAAATTACCACTCATTGAGTGGAGTGTCAACGCCTGTACATCATACTTAAAAAGTCACCTCAAAATTGAGCACAAAACCGTGCTACAGTGCCGAAAAGAGATACTCATGACTCGTTTTTTCTCCCTCATCATTCCATTTGTACTGACCTTCGCACTTCTTCCGGCTCCAATCACACATGGCGACGAGATTGAAGATGCTGCCACTGCACGTCTTGTGGAAGGGTACATCAGGGAAGCTCGCTCAATCACAGTTGTTGGTCCACTGACTCCAGACACAATTAAAGCTTCTCTTGTGCTCCTAAAACGGTGCATTGAGCTAAAGCCAGTTGACCTCTCAGTCTGGCAAGCAGTGATTGAGGTTGCAAGGATGGTTGAGGATGATGCCCTCATCAGCGAGAGCATTCAAGCCATGCTTCGCCTAGACCCAGAAAGTTCGGCATTTCAATTGGCTCGACTTAGAAGTGCAATCGACGCACTTCAAACAGCGCCCGAACGCCAACAAATCTATAACCAGCTCCTGTCGCCAGAGGGCAAATCTAAACTTGACGCAAGAGTGGCATCAAGACTTGCATACGACGCTGCGTTGTTACACAGAAGTCTTGGTGATGTTGAATCGTTTGCAGTCTGGCTTGCAGAGTCAATCGCACTTGACCCAGCAAATCCTAAAGCGCTTTCACTTGGCGTTGGCTTCTTTGGTGATGAATCAGCAGACCCTGTGCAACGCCTTGAGCTACTTGGCGCTGCAGCATTAGCAAACCCACTTGATGTCACACAACAAATTGCATTAGCGGAGTTTCTTCTTGCGTATGGTGATTACCAAAATGCAAGACGGCTCTATGACTTCATTCTTGATGAAGACGCAGCAAATGTCGATCGAATAAGTGACGGATTGCTCGCAGACATCGTGTTAAGTCATTGGGCAGACGGGGATCCGATCGCCGGCTTAGATGCAATATTAACGCGTCAAATTGAAGTCGATAAGTCGTACCGTCAAAATATAAAAGCGCAGCAACCAAGAATGACTCCACTTGAACTGGCGAGAATTCATGCGCCGCTCGTTCCAAAACTATCGACGATACGAGCAGCCATCTATGCTGAGTTAGAAGACGAAGCGTCTGCTGCGATCTCACTTGAAGCAGCAGCAGACACATGTGCACTGGTCGCAACAATCAGTCTTCAGCAGGACACAGGCAGTGCGAAGTTGCGTGCTGCTGAGCATTTCATTCAAGCTGCCTGGCTTACGCTTTGGCTTGGGGATGATGTTGAGACAGCGCAGAGTTTCTTAGATGAAGCAGCAAAACATGCACAAATGGATAGCGACGAAGCACAACGTTTTGAGGGTTGGATTGCTTTAAGGAAGGGGGACCTCGAGTTGGCATTGCAACTGCTTTCGCCACTTACGCATGATTCTGCAGCAAAAGCTGGCGTAGCGCTTGCACTCCAATCAACTGGAAACATCAAGGAAGCAGCAAAGAATTTTCTAGAAATCGCAAGAATGCAGGGCGGCACAATTCTTGGTGTATGGGCAAGAAACAGATTACAACTCATCGTTGAGCAATCTTTTGATGTGAGAGATGAAGTTGCATTATTACGGCCACTTGGTGAACAAATCGTTGACACTTTTTACCTCATCAAAAACGATCCAAGGCCTCCTTATGCGCTGCGTGTTGAGCCAGTTAAATCTGAGTTCAAACCCTACGAACCCATCATTGTTGACATTGAGTTAAAAAATAACACGACAGTTCCACTGACAATTGAACGAAGCGGGGCAATCCAACCGCTTATACTTATTGAAACATTAGTTGATGTATCGACTTCTACAGTGAGCAATCCAATTGCAATGATTGTCCCTATCAACAATGAAATAAGCATTCCATCGCGAGGGTCTGTGTCATTCACTGCTGATTTGAGACAGTACTGGCTGGGCAGTACACTCAATCGATACCCTCTTCAGGGCGCATCAATACATTTGCGGTCGATTGCAAACTTTTCAGCTAGGCAAACAACGAGAGATGGACAAAATGTTTTAGTGGTGCATGAGCCAAGCCGAACTGGGATTAGATATGACTCTGAGTACTTCAGAGTCAATGGATTCAGGATGACAGATGAGTGGCTTGACTCCGCGTTTCAATCCGCACAAGCGTTCAATTCTGTCGAGTCACTCACGGACATGGTGTTACTGACATTTATGATTGATGACGAAGTCGTCGTTCGCATTGTTGAGCCCCCAATTCCGCCAGAGGGTGAAACAGAAGTAACTTTGGCGCAAGGTCCAACGCGAGTCCCACAGCAAGATGAAGCAGTCACGCTTATCCTCTCAACGTTCCCCAAACTTGGACCAATGGGTCAAGCGTGGTTTATATTCGCGATGGCAGATGAACCTTCGATCCATGCAGTGCTAAATATGGCGAACGAGCATGAAAACATCGACGCTCAAATCGCTTGGTTGTTACGGTTTAATCATCCAAATGTCCCAGATGAAGCATTAGATGATGCTGGAATTCTAAGTGCACTGCAGTCTGAAAACGAATCAGTACAGTACATCGCAAAATGGATTTATGAACGAATTCAACTCGTTGTTAAGGTGCGTGCTGAGCGAGAGCTCGCACTGCCAGTTCGCTAGGGTGTTTAACACTTTAAGTTCGCTCTGCGATACCATACGCAAATGGATAAACAAGAGGTTGCATCGCGTATTGCAGAAACAGCCATTCTCCACGGCGAGTTTACGCTACGAAGTGGAAGAACAAGCACTTGGTACATCGATAAGTATCTGTTTACGACGCAACCAGACATTTTGAAAAGTCTCGGTGAACTATTTGCACAAGCGATACCGGAAGGCGCAACGCTACTAGCAGGCGCAGAACTTGGCGGCATTCCACTCGTGACGACAGCTGCCATTGAAAGCAACCTTCCTTGCATTTTTATCCGCAACCAAAAGAAAGAATATGGAACAGCAAAGCAGTTAGAAGGCAAGCTGTCTGACTCAGATAGGGTCGTCATCGTCGAAGACATTGCAACAACTGGTGGTCAGGTCCTTGAAGCAGCTGAAACCATTTCTTCGCTCGGGGCAGAAGTGCTTACAATCATTGCGGTCATTGACCGCGAAGAAGGCGCAAGAGAGAACATCGAAGGCGCTGGCTATTCATTTCAATCGCTGTTTACAACATCTGATTTAGGAGTGAAGACAGAAGCATGAAGATTCAGCACACGCAACTTGTTGTTGGAATGGAGATTCATGTTGAACTTGCGACTCAAAGCAAAATGTTCACAGGTGCACCCAACGCGGCACATCCTGAAGAGTACGAAGCTGAACCAAACACACTGTGCGACCCGCTCGTCATTGCACTCCCCGGTTCATTGCCAGTCATCAACAAACGAGCGGTCGTGATGTCGATGCGTGTTGGGCTTGCGCTTAACTGCACGATTGCGAACTTTACAAAGTGGGATAGAAAGAACTATTTCTATCCTGATTTGCCCAAGGGGTATCAAATTAGTCAATATGACAAGCCCCTCTGTATCGACGGCGTTCTTGAAATTGAAACGTCTGAGGGACTTAAACCAATTCGAATCACAAGAGCTCACCTTGAAGAAGACACCGGCAAACTTGGCCATGAACTTCCCGGAGGCGAGCATTACGATGGCTCACTTGTTGACTTCAATCGAGCGGGAACGCCGCTTCTTGAAATTGTGAGCGAACCAGACATACATAGCGCAGATGAAGCGGTTGCATATGGTCAAGCTGTTCGCGATATCTGCAGATTTCTTGGTGTGAGTGAAGGCATTATGCAAAGAGGGCATATGCGTTTTGAACCAAACATCAATGTTGTGATTACAACCGAAGATGGCGAGGTTTTCAAAACGCCAATTGTTGAAGTGAAAAACCTAAATTCGTTTAGAGCACTTCATGGCGCAATTGAGTTTGAGGCGAATCGACAAGTTGAAGCGTGGCAAGAGGATGGCAAGGTCATGGGCCCGGGCGCAAAAAGCACTCGCGGTTGGGATGACCAAAAACTTGTTACGGTGTTGCAACGCGAAAAAGAAGACGCGCACGACTACCGGTACTTTCCAGACCCAGACTTAGTTCCACTAACAATATCTAATGACTGGATTGATGAAGTCAACAAAACGATTCCAGAGTTGCCGCAATCGCGAAGAATGCGGTATCAAAAAGAGTTTGACTTATCAACAAAAGACGCGTCAGCGATTACGGCGGAACCCAACTTCTGTTTGTTTTTTGAATCTTGCGTCCATGGAAGTGACCAAGGGAATGCAATTGCAAAGTTCCTCTTAAACACGGCTTCGAAGCATGCCAATGATTTACAGATTTCAGTGTCTGAGCTCGGTATTACACCGCAGCAAATTCAAGACATCATCGCACTTCGCGCAAGCAATGAGATTGGATCTTCAGCAGCAGACAAACTCTTCGGCCTCCTTTGCAAGAGCGATTTAACAGCAAAAGCACTCGCCGAAGAAGAGGGCTTGTTGCAAGTGAATGATGAATCTGCAATTTTGGAATGGGTGAAGAGTGCAATTGAGGCGCAGCCCCAAGCGGCAGATGATGTGAAAAATGGAAAAGATGCTGCGATTGGTCGAATCATTGGAGAAGTAATGAAGCGTAGTGGTGGTTCTGCAGACGCAGGTGCGGTTCGTGAACTTATTCTTTCAACACTCCGAGGTTAGTGGAGTCACACATGCTCGTTACATTTCTTTGCTCACTAATCCCTTGCCAAACACTTGAACCAGTCCAAACATATTTTGGATTGAATCAAGGCATCATCGTGAATGTTGCACTCCCTGAGGGGCACGACACAGGAGAACTACTCCTCCTTGATCACGCATGCAACCAAATTGGAAACGAAGCGGTTGTGACTAACGGAACGCACGACGTTACTCGCCGTATTCAAGAGATCGCAAATGTCGATGAGGCGGTCTGGCTTCAACTCTCTGTTGATGGTGAATCGGTCGGTTCGCCGCTTGTCATATCACCGATGCTTTCTAGAGATGTTCCAGTGACGAAGGAAGAGCCCACGGGGGATGGACAGACGACTTACACAAAAATCATCGGCTGGGAAAATGAAGCGAACGACGACTCAACGGAGTCGCCATTTGTTAGCGGTTTCAGAGTGTATCCAGACGAGTACGCCATCATGAAAACGAGTGAGGGCGACATCCGAATCAAGTTTAGACCGGATGAAGCTCCGAACACCGTTTGGAATTTCTTAGAACTATCTAAGAATGGCTACTACAACGAAACACCATTTCACCGCATTGTGCCAATGACAAGTAAGGGCTTCCCGTTTGTCATTCAAGGCGGTGACCCAACGGGGACTGGCTCGGGTGGCCCGGGCTGGTGGCTTCCTATCGAAAACAGCACGCTTCCGCACGATCTTGGGGTCATTTCGATGGCTCGCGCCATGCACCCTGACTCAGCGGGCTCTCAATTCTTCTTTTGTTTATCAAGAGGCGGCACAGCTAGGCTCGATGGGCAATATTGTTCTTTTGGGCAGACTGTAGAAGGCATCGATGTCATTCAAAAGATTGCCGCCACTCCGCTTGAAGACGCGTTAATGGGTAAGCCCAAAGAAGCACCGGTCGTGCGCGCTGTTGAGTTTGAATGTGTTGAAGCGAAATCGCCACTCACCAAAGGCGATTAGTTTGGCAACTTGTCAGTTGTGTGAACTTTTCTCCACCCATCAAGAATCAAAAATGAATGACCGTAGTAATTCGTCATTTCACCTGTAAGTAAAACCGGTGTGGACGGCTCAGCGTTTCGTGCCCACTTTGTGAGTGCGTTAAATCGCTCACTTGGCAACACGGTACATGGTGGGTCACTGAGCCCTGTTGCGTCAGAGACAAAGACTGCTATCCACGCGCCCTTGTTGTTTCGTCGTAAAAAACATCTTCGTGCGTGAACTCTGCGACCTTCTTTGACTTCATCGCTCACTTCGATGGGATTCTTTGCAGCGTTTCGAATGCTTTTCACAAGAGATCCTGTTGAGCGTTCTAAATCACGAACGATGTCATCAATCGAGTCGCTTGAGGCGTCATCTGGAAGCGCCTCTGCCTCAGGGTGAATCGGGGTAAAGGAAGGATGTTCACGTTCAGAAAAATCGCTGAGGAGCAATGCTTCTCTGAGAAGGATGTACTGTTTATTGTCATAGGTATAGACTTTGCCAGTCATCTGAAATCGTGCATCGGGCGTTTCGAGAAGTGTTTGCTCAATTTCCTCTAAGCGCTTGTTCGGAAGGACGATGAGCGAGTGGTTAGGCGAATCATCTGTGCTGTCGATGACAACCGTCAATGGACCATCTTTGTCTTCCTTGACAACAACGCATGATGCCTCATGAATGACGGTTCCCTCCTTAAGGAGAGTCCCCGCTCGCTGCTGCGCAGAAACTACGCCGCAAGTCATTAGCATTACGAGCGTTACAGCATGCAGAGCGATAGAGTGAAACAATTTCATGAGCACCATATAGTACTGTAAAAACAGTGGAAAAAGACAATGTGTTGACGATATGAAAACATGCGTTTAATAGTCTTGATTACGTTTTTAACCCTTGTGGGCTGTTCGGGGAACCCTTGGGCGTACAACAGTGCTCCAGGCCAAGGTCCTATCGGCAGTGAAGCAGCAACAAAACCAGTGATTCTGCTTGGTGACTTTGAAGCGTCTTCCAACGTTTCACCACGTTTTCCCGAGATTGCCCCTGAAATGAAAAAAGCGATTGGAAGAGCACTCGTCAAGACTGGAAAATTTGAGTTGATTCAGGATGACTCATTAAACGCAGACATCCGCTCAATCTTAGAATCGCACGGTTCAGAGCGAACGGCGTCCCTTCACCGCGAACTCCGCGCGCTTGGCGCAGATTACGGTTTTTACGTCACAGGAAATGTCACAGACTTTTTGCATACTACTGATGCACCAGGTTCCGTTCAACGAATGCGTTGGCTTGAGACCGCAAATGACGCTCTCGTTGCAATTGAACTCACGGCAATCAGTTTGCAAACAGGTCGCATTCTTTATTCAGACCAACTCGTTGCAACTGTGCCCGCTGGAGATGAAGTAGAAGACCAATATGGTTCACTCGAGATGGGTTCGTATCTATTCTGGTCAACACCACTTGGACGAGCATCGACTGAAGTCATCAATACGGCAGTTCATCAACTTGCAGCAATCAGGGCGTCCGTACCTGGTGTTGCTCGAATTGCATCATTTACAGATGGAAGCCGCTCCGTTGAGGTTGATGATGGCGAGCAACTCGTCGATGGTGGCATCTACTATGTTGGTGTAGCCAACGCAGCAACAGGTGAATACATCGCGATGGATGACGATTTTGGCCGGCCTTTGCGGCTCAGAATTGAGAAAGGGTTCTGGGGCTCATGTACTGGCTGGCTGCTTTCAAAGCCCGCAGTGTATGAATCACTCACTGGCGCGACGTTGTCGAAATCTCCATTTCCGAACAGCGGCGATATGAGAGCGGGAACACCGCCTCAACACTAAGGTTACGCTTTAAAAACTAATGGTTCCCAAACAAAGGCCGAGGTGGGATTCGAACCCACGAATCACGGATTTGCAATCCGTTCCCTTAGTCCACTTGGGTACTCGGCCATGAGGGGGTTACGCAGGATACTTCGGCTCAATTCGATACGCAACCTAGAGAGAATTAAAGGAATAAAACTGTTTTTTTTTCACACCCCACACGAAGAATTTTCTGTGTTATATTCCTCGCGAATTTAGAAAAATGGAGAAAAAAGATGGTAGAAAATTTAATTGGATTAGCCGCACTCATTGCGGTCAACGGAGTACCTGCTGACGAAGTTAAAGAGTTAAGAAACCTCGTCATTGACCTTCAAGAAGAAGTCGCAGAACTCAAAAACGACAAAGAGCACAATTGGATCACTGCGCAGCGAGCGGAAGAAATTCGGCTGATCGTTCAAGATGTCCTCATGGACGCAGATAGTCGTACATCGCTTCAGGGCTCTGGCGCAACTGCTGGTTGGGACAAGGGATTCTTCCTTGCATCAGCTGACGGCACAATGAAGTTAAAAATCAGTGGGCAGATTCAAGCTCGCTGGCTCAGCAACGACGCTGAAGGACAAGCCACCCAAGACGGATTTGAAGAACGACGTACGAAAGTCAGATTCTCAGGTCACATTGGCGACCCTTCGTGGCAGTACAAACTCACACACACGTGGGGGCGAAACGGCGGCTCAAACATGGAAGACGCGTACATCGCAAAAACGTTTGATGATGGCGCGTGGTTCAAAATGGGTCAGTTCAAAGGCACATTCCTTCGAGAGAGCATCGTTTCATCAAGCAAACAACTCGGCGTTGAACGAACCATGCTTGATAACGCGTTTACTTACGGTTGGGTTCAAGGGGTTAACTACGGTTGGAACAACGACGATTTTAAAATGGACATCCAATACCTCGATGGTCCAAACAGTGCCAACGGGCAAGCACTTGGCGCAGGAACTGACGCTTGGCTTCTACGTGCTGAGTTCAAGTTTGGCGGCGCGAGTTGGAAAGATTTTGGAACGCTCACTTCAAAAGCAGGCGGTGAACAAGGACTCCTTGTCGGCGTTGGCTATCAGTCACTTGACACAGATGGTGGCACACTTGAATACGGAAACGCTCAAATTGATAAAAGCACGGGCTGGACTGTTGACGCGACGCTTCGTGGTGATGGCTGGAACATCTTTGCGTACGGCGTAGAAACTGAGGGTGAAGTCAAAGCAAGCGGCGTGACGCAAGATTCATCCGGTTGGTTGATTCAAGGCGGTTTCCTCATCAATGACAACACAGAACTCTTTGCTCAAGTGCAAGAAGGTACGTTGGACGGTAATCCAACCTTCGCAAATGGCTCAGCTGATATGTCAGCTGTCCGCGTCGGCTTTAATTACTGGCCAATTGCTGGAAGCAATGCAGTGAAATGGACCACAGACGTCGCATGGGCAGGTGACTCACTTGCTGATGGAGCTGGCTCTGGTGCAAGTTCTGCAGACTGGACATCATCAGGAAATGGCTGGAGAGGGGACACAGGTCTAAACGACGACCAATTCCTCTTACGCACGCAACTTCAATTGCTGTTCTAATAAAGAAAATACTAAGGAAATCTACTCACACATTATGAGTTTTTGAAGGGCTATACCTCCCTTCACATTTTTGGAGACACACATGGCTATCAATGCAATGTCAAGATTGTTTGGAAAATCACCATTTGTT
>JAERSY010000037.1 GCA_016845245.1 Phycisphaerae bacterium | reverse complement strand
GAAGACATGGATGAAATGAAAGACATGGACGAAATGGACATGGACGAAACAAAAGATATGGACGAAATGGAAGAGGATACTATGCTTGAAATTGATGAAGAAGAGCTAGTAAAAGAGCTTAACCGTTTACGTTCAACACGTTCAATGAACGAAGAAGAAGTTATGCTCAAGGTTGACCTTGGTGATGACGCTGAAGTTGATGCAGATGCTGTTGAAGTTGAGGTTGTCGCAGACGAGGAAACTGAAGAAGCTGAAGAAGCTGAAGAAGCTGAAGAAGCTGAAGAAGCTGAAGAAGCTGAAGAGGCCGAAGAGGCACCGGCAATGGAATCTCGCCGTGCCCGTTTTGAAGCCCGCCGCATGAAGCGTAATGGCCAATTGGCAGAACGCTCCGCTCGCCACGCAAACAAAAAGATGAATACTCTTGTAAACGAAGTTAAAAAATACAAGAGTGCAGTTGCAGAACTGCGTAAAAAGTTGACAGAAACAAATCTGTTCAACGCCAAACTTCTATACACAAACAAACTGTTGCAGAATGAAAATATCACGCCAAAGCAAAAACTTTTTATTGCCGAAAGACTTGATGAAGCGCGTAGTTTGCGTGAAGTTAAAATTATCTATAACAATCTCGCAGATTCAATGAATTTACGTCGTGTAAATGAATCTGCACGTAGCGCCAAACGTGTTCTTGGATCTTCTTCTAAGGCCACCCGCAAGAGTGCTGCGAATCTTAATGAGGGTGTAGAGGCTCAGAGATGGGCTAAATTGGCGGGATTAACTAAGTAATTTAAAATTTTTTTAAGGATATTATTATGAGTAAGAGTTTTAGTCTAAATCAGCTTATGGCTGGTATCAAAGATAGAAATGTAGGCGACGATAATAACCGCTTAGTTGAAAAGTGGAATCGTACAGGTTTGTTGCGCGGTATGGAGCAAAATGGTCAAAAAGGCGAGATGATGGCACGTCTTCTCGAGAACCAGGCAGCTCAATTATTGCGTGAGGCCAATTCACTTTCAACTGGTGGTGGTGCGCTTACGTCAAGCGGTCAAGTCCGCGGTTTTTCAAACATTGCATTCCCAATCGTTCGCCGTGTATTCGGTGGTTTGGTTGCAAACGAACTTGTTTCAATTCAGGCAATGAGCCTTCCTTCAGGCCTTTTGTTCTACCTTGATTACACATATGGTAGTTCAGTTGGTCATGATGGCCCGGCTCTTGGTGATAGTTCATCATCACAAAACACATACACAGCAGGTCAATCAATTTACAACAATCCTACAGGAAAAAGCGTTCGTTCTGGCTCACTCAGCGCAGGTGGTATGCATGATCTTGTTGGTTCAGGTTACTCAAAGGTTCACTCAGGATCTCGTGTTGATCTAACACTTCTAAAGTGTGGTCACTTCTCAGTGAGCGGTGCAATGCCTACTGATACTGACGGCGCTGCTGCAAACCCAACGCTTGATGCTTCAGCAGAGTTTACAGGTGCAAACGCACGTTTCTTGAACTTTGATCCTCAGGTTGAAAATGGAATTGCTGAGGGTGATTTTGATGTCGTCTTCGTACACATTCCGACATCAGCCATTACTGCTGCAATTCCTGCAGCTGATTTAGGTGCTGTTGATCAATTGGCACTTACAAGCGGCGTAGGTAACACGACACAATGGGGTGAGGCATATCAAGGTGGTACAGGTGTTCTTAACCTGCGTCGTCTTAATAAGCGTGGTAACCTTGCATCAGGTGTCTTTACTCCTAACGCACTTGGCGGCGACCATATACAGTTCGTTTGTAAGGTTGCTAATGGCGCTGCAACTGGTTCAATGACAACAGCTGAGATTTCAGCTGCATTAACAGACACGCTTGATGTTGACTCAACCGATGGTTCAACACTAGCTGTTCCGTCATTTGAATCAAACTTCAGTGCAACACCGAGCGCAGCAATTCCAGAGATTGATATCAAGATCGAGTCAATTGCAGTTACGGCAACAACACGTAAGCTACGTGCTAAGTGGTCACCGGAACTTGCACAAGACCTCAACGCATACCACTCATTGGATGCAGAGGTTGAGCTCACACAAATCCTTTCAGAGCAAATTGCTCTTGAAATTGATCGTGAGATTCTTAATGATCTTGTTCTTCAAGCAAATGGTGCAAACCTTTACTGGTCTCGTTCACCAGGCAAGGTTGTCAACAAGTTGACAGGTGCAGAGGTTACAAAGTCATCATCACTCGCAGCAGGCCCGGCATTCACCGGTACGGTCCGCGAATGGTATGAGACTCTTACAGAGACGATCATTGACGTTGCTAACACAATCCATCGCAAGACACTTCGTGGTTCAGCAAACTTTGTTGTTACATCTCCGGATGTATGCACATTGTTCGAGAACAGCCTCCTTTACAAGGCTAATCTCAAGCTTGACAGCGACGGTCAGGTTGGTTCACCGTTCTCACTTGGTGCAGAAGCAGTTGGTTCATTGACAAACCGCTTCACAGTATACAAGGATCCTTACTTCCCGCAGAACAAGGTTCTCGTAGGTTATAAGGGTGGTAGTTACCTCGAAACAGGTTATGTATACGCACCGTATGTACCGCTAATTGTCACACCGACAATCTTCGGACCAGAGGATTTCACACCGCGTAAGGGTGTAATGACTCGCTACGGTAAGAAGATGGTTCGTTCTGACTTCTACGGCACAGTAACAGTCATGGACATGAACGTAATCTAATTTAGATTAAATTAACCGTGATAAGAAAGGAGCAAAGAAATTTGCTCCTTTTC
>JAERSY010000036.1 GCA_016845245.1 Phycisphaerae bacterium | reverse complement strand
ATATACAAGAGCTTCAGCCTTTAACTCTTCGTTGTATAGTTTGTTCTTTGCGGCTTTCCTAAACCCTCTTCTGGCGAATAAAAAAGAAATTCCGCCAATAACAATTGCGCCTATGAGGCCATTTGCATATCCAGTTAATGTTTCCTCGCCATTGATTAACTCAACGGTCCCATAGCCTACTGCACATAAGACTAAGCAAAACATAATGCATCCTAAACATCCTAAACACCCGATATCTTCATTTTTCATTTCATTTTCTCCCAGTTAAAATGGCTTCACAACGACTAGCGTCAATTGCATTTTTCCAGTTGCCATCTTCTTTGATTGCAGAGCCGATGATGACGCTATCGGCATAAGTAAACATGTCATTGATGTTTTCTGTCGTGACGCCTGATCCAACGATGACAGGTAAATCAGTAGCGCCTCTGACTTCTTTTAAATGATCAAGATTAGCTGCGTGTCCAGTATGGTCGCCCGTGACGATAATGCCATCTGCCCCCATGAACTCTGCGCCTCTTGCGTGATCTCCGATCGAAAGGTCGCTCGTGAGAGCGTGAGATGAATGTTTCTTTTGAATATCAGCAATGATTGCAACATCATCTGCATCGATACGCCTTCGTTCTCTAAGCAGAGGTCCAGCATCAGCAGTATCCATTAAACCTTCATCAGCAATCGATGCAAATGCAAATCCCTCTGCGCGAATGAACCTTGCACCAGTGGCATGGGCGACTGCTAGTGCAGCACTGTTTGCGCCTGCGAGCACTTGTACGCCGACGGGGATGCGTATTGCATCAACCACGGCCTTGGTTGCTGCAGTCATTGCTGCAACGATTTCAGGACCTACTTCTCTCAAGAGATAGGGTGTGTCATGCATGTTCTCAATAAGAACGGCATCAAATCCTAACTGTTCAAGGAGTTCGGCTTCTTGCACTGCATGGTCAATGATTTGGGACGGTGTTTTAGATCTATTTGCAGTGCCCGGTAGTGCTTGTAAGTGGACCATGCCGATGATGGTCTTCTTTTTCTCAAACATGTTTGAGAAATTAGGCATTGGCGTTTGCGCCCATGCCTAGTAGCGTAAACAATTCCATCCGTGTCGCAGGATTATCCATAAAGAGGCCATGCAGTTTACTGGTCGTTGTCCAGCTCTCTGGCTTCTTGACGCCTCGATAACACATGCAGAAGTGTTTGCATTTCAAAATGACCGCAACGCCTTGGGGCTGAAGGGCTTCTTGAATCGCGTCAGCAATCTGTGCTGTGAGTTTTTCTTGAACTTGGAGTCGTTTTGCATATGCGTCGACGACGCGTGCAATCTTGGATAATCCAAGCACTCTACCATCAGGAATGTACGCCACATGCGCCTTCCCAACAAATGGAACCATGTGATGCTCGCAATGGCTGTGGAGCTCAATGTCAGAAACGACGACGAGTTCGTTATAGCCCTCGACTTCTGAGAACGTTCGCTCAAGAAACTTCTTTGGGTCTTGTTGGTAGCCCGCAAAATGGTCACGCATTGCGTTGATCACTCTGTTAGGCGTTTTGACAAGACCTTCACGATTGATGTCTTCGCCAATAAACGAGAGGAGTCCTTTGACGTGCTCCATTGCTTGCTCATCGCTGACGACTGTTTCATTTGCTTCTTCGACTGCCATTTGAGTATTCATACCTTGCGTATTATCGCAGAAATGACATCGATTGACTAGCAAAAAGTGTAATGCCGTAAAACAGCACTAGAAGTGGCGTTTCCACCATGAAAGAATCTCATGCAACCGATGAATGCGTAAATCAGGAGGCCCGCTTCTGCTTAATCCATGGCTTGTCGAACGTGGATAGCGAACAAATCTTGATTCAATGCCTCTGAGTTGAAGTGCTGAAAACACTTGTTCACCTTGCTCGATATTGCATCGCAAATCGCCTTCACTGTGAATGATGAGCATGGGCGTTTCGACTTCTCCAAAGAAACGAATGGGTGATTGGCGCCATCGTTCTTCTGGTCTGCTCCAAAAGTTTCCGCCAAAGTAATCATCTTCTTGACTTGGGAAGTCGCTATTGCCGCCCATCGAGACTAGATTAGATACACACCTATCAGTGATTGCTGCCTTAAACTCATTCGTGTTGCCGACGATCCTGTTCGTCATGTCCCCGCCATAACTGCCACCCATCACGCCCATTTTGCGTTCATTGATTGATGCAGTTCGATTCATCATTGCGATGACGGCTTGCATGTCTCGCCAATCAGCGCCACCCCAATCATTTCCAATTGCAGCACAGTGTTCTTGTCCATATCCCTTTGAGCCACGAGGGTTTGAATACACGACGGTATACCCCGCAGATGCAAGACATTGGAATTCGTGGAAGAATGCCCAGCCATACTGAGCGTGAGGTCCGCCATGAATCTGAAGAACTGCAGCATTACGTTTGCGTTGTGATGCTTCCTTTGGCGGCTTCATTACCCAGCAGTGAACGAGGGTTTTGTCTTTACTCTTCACCCATTTGTCTTTTGGAGTTGAGATGGCGTGTGATTCGCACCATGCTTTATTCTCAGAAGTTAGCGGCTTGATGTTACATGTCGTTGCTCCAAGCGTGCCCACTGCAATCTCTGGTAGCGTGATCGCATTACCTGTCATCATTGCCCATTGTTTTCTATTCTTTGATGCGTTTGTGATGTGGTTAACGCATTGGCCATGAGTGAGTTGTTTTATCTTGCCACCTGTTCTTGGTACTGCGTAGAGATGTTCTTCGCCATGCCAGCCGAGTTTTACAAGCACCTTGCTTGAATCGTTGGTCCAATCGAGCCACGCTCCAAATCCAACCTCAGCTGTGTCAGACAACGTGACGGCCATCAAGCATTTGTCAGTATCAGCGGTCAGTGATTTCGCATGGCCATTCGTAGCACTCGCAACAAACAATTCAAGATTATCAGTCGAGTATGATGAATCGGTTCCAGCTCGGCCTGCCCACGCAAGCCATTTGCCATTTGGTGACCATTTGATTGAAGACTTGGGGCCATCAACAATGTTTGGTAATGTCGATGCCTTGTGTGTTGTGAGATCGTAAATGACAACTTTGGTCTTCTTGTTGATGTCAGCAATGACTTTTGATGTCGACGTGGTTATTGCGAGTTTGTCGCCTTTAGGGTGCCAGCAATATGAAAAGAACCCAACTGTGTCTTTGTTCCATACGGTTTTTGCTTTTCCTGAAGTTGCATCAATCAGGAGTAAGTGGAATCTCGCACTTCCAAAGTAACCATCACCATCGAGGCGATACCAGGCATTTTCAGCAATGAGTGGTGGGTCACTTGCCTTTGTTTCAGCTCTTTTGTCCCGTGCTGCTTTTGTTTGAGTCGCGAGCGTTTCTCTGTATGCAATTGCAAGGTTCTTCCCGTTCGGTGACCATTGAATCTCACGGATGACGCCTTCTTTTAACTGAGTGAGTTGTTGGGCTTCTCCGCCGTCCATCGCAATTGTGAATACCTGAGAGCCCTCGTCAGTCGAGCGAAGAAACGCGATCTTGTTTCCAGTTGGTGACCAGACAGGCGAGCCATCTTTGTCTCCCGTTGTGAGTTGTCTTGGAGCATGTTTCCCGTCAGTTGGTACGATCCATAGTGATGTCTCATTTTGATTTCCGACGACTTTCTTTCGCGTGTAAACGATTGTTGATCCGTCAGATGAGATCTCTGGATTGCCAACGAGGATAAG
>JAERSY010000035.1 GCA_016845245.1 Phycisphaerae bacterium | reverse complement strand
TTGTTAGGTTTCTCATAGAACTTATCCCCTCCTAGAGGATGTTGTGAACGTTCACGAAAAAGAATTCTTAGTCAGAAACTAAGAAACGATAAGGGTACCAAGTTCGGGTTTGATTCACGCATCGCGATTGCAAGCGTTCGTCGCATCCTTCTCTCGACCTTCTCCTACCATTATTGTTGCGGTGCCAAAGGGGACGAAAGCAGTGCAACAACGTAAACAAGTAGCAGAACATGACACGTCTTGATCGAATCAATTAGCAAGCGTTGGGGAACATCTTGTTGCTAAAAGACATACATCGCAAAATGTCACATCTCTAATGTGCCTTAATTCATGAACCATGTCAAGCAATTCATCATTAAAAAGACGAAAATCAGACTTATTGGAACAAATATTCATAAGACGTAGAAAGGGGCCTTGAGTACCCAAATGCACCTATCGGGGAGTCAACCTTTCAAATCCTGAGATTTTTGCTCCGTAATCGAGTTTACGATGTCAAAGTAGGTAAAAAAAACCGCCCATGAGGGCGGTTTTTGTCATTCAGAATGTAAGCATGGCTTACTCGGACCATGTTCCTATGGGGAATGGGAATTTCGCAGTGTCATTTGTTGTTGCTCCGTCAAGGGCATTAATGCCACTAAACGTCCAACTATCTATATCAAACACCACTCCATCTGGGCCAGAGCCATTGGTTCGGTATGTCCAACCATCCATATATTCCCATGGTTGGCCAGTACCATCAACATTAATGTCACCAAACGTATCAATCACGTTTCCATTTTCGAAAAGTTCAATGGCGTCATCACCATTGTTGTTTGCTGCTGAATGAACAAAGTCAGGTGCAAACCCGAAGAACGCGAAGAAGTCATCAGCATTGTTTGCGACATAAAGGAATGTACCTGCACTCACTGAGATTGAGTCGAATGTAAATTCTTCGCCATCACTGCCACCGCCGTTGTTAGCAGAACCAATGCCAAAGAGACTTAAGTCTGCGATATCTGAAGAAACATACACTTCAATAGCTTTTGGCGAACCGCCCGGCAGTGGACCATCAACGACGCCAGTAATTCGCATGAACCCACTGACAACTTCACATTCATCAGGAATGCCATTGCCATCTGCATCCTCAGATGTGCCATTTGCAATATCGCAATCGTCTGGAACACCGTTCGTGTTACAGTCGGCCTCACACTCGTCAGGAATGCCATTGCCATTGCAATCCATTGATGTGCCGTATTCGATATCGCACACGTCACCAAATCCATTTCCATTACAGTCAAGCTGATCAGGGTTTGGCAAATCGCAGTTATCTTGCGAGTCTGGGATTCCGTCACCATCACTATCTTCAATAGCGTTTGAACTAAAGATGACGTTATCAATGTAGATTGCTTCAGAACCTGAGTTTGAATCAAGCGCGACGCGCAATGTTGCTTCGGTGTAACCAGTTAAATCTTTAACCAAGTTGAACCACGCGCCTTCTGAATCAAGGTCATCAACATCTTGACCTGTCGTGTCAAGGATTGCAAGCACTTCGCCGCCATCAACAACAACATCAATCACGATTGCGTCATCTGATTCCCAGCCCGTTGACTGGATGAAGATATCAAGCGAAACATTCCAAGTGCCACTGCCTGATGCTTGATCGAACACGACTTGCATCATGCCATCACAGTCACTGAACTCGTATCCTTGAACTCCGTCAGGGAATGCCCCAACAGTGCCTGTATACGAAGTCGCACCAACATAATCGCCATCAGTTAAACCAACGTCATCACGAGTGTTAAAGTAGTATGCTGTGAAGCCCATCTCTGCTCCAGTGGAAACCCATGACACCATCGATTGGCCATCATTGTTCAGGAGCTCGTGGTCTACGAGTGGATCGCCTGTATCAGCATATTGTGAGCCCTCAAGCGGTTCTTCAAAACTCGTATATTGAAGATTGCCTTCTTCACATTCGTCAGGAACACCGTTGCCGTTGTCATCGTTGGATGTCCCATTTGAAATGTCACATGCATCTACGACTCCATTCTGATTGCAATCTGATTCACACATGTCAGGAACGCCATTACCGTCACAATCGGGCATGCCATCTGCAATGTCACATTCATCAGCAATGCCATTTTCATTACAGTCATTTTCACATTCATCTGGAACGTCGTTCATGTTGCAGTCAAAGGAGAGGCCATCTGCAATGTCACAAGGGTCGCCAGAATCATTTCCGTTACAGTCTTCTTGCCCAGGGTTATAAAGGTAGCAGTTGTCAACAAGGTCAAACACGCCATCTTCATCAAGATCAGATTCACTACACATATTATCTGTGCCAGGCGTATCCATGGCGAGGTTGCCATACACACCAATATTCCAATCACCAGCATCAGGACATCTAAAGACATGTGCAGGCGGATAAATGCCAACTGGTCCTAATAGGACATCTGTATAGAGAAGGTCGACGAGTTCACCGTCATACCCAACTTCCACGAATCCAACTTCATCAATTGTTTTACCCCAATACTGCGAATCTAACACGCCATCAGCTTCAACATCTAAAGCTTGTTGCAATTCAGCGGTGAGACCTGTGACGAGGAAATGAGAAACGTTATCTGTGTTTTCTAAAGAGAATCCATCAACAATAAAGTCTGGAGTGCTGATGAGCATGTCGCCTTTACCAATTGAACAGTACCCATCTTCGCCAATCACTGCGCCTGTCAAATCGACAATCGTTTCAAGAACGCCAGAGCCACCTGCACCATCACCAATCACGATGTAAAAGTATCCATCAAGCGGTGTGCCGGATGGGCCAACGAGTTCAACGTATTCGTCGTAATCAGCACCTGACTGATCAATTCTGACTTCATTGATGCCAATGTCGTCAATTCCGCCGCCACCACATTCACTACCCCAAGCAGCTATCACTGCAAGAATATCTTGAACATCAACGCAACAATCGCCATTTGGCATCGGGGCCACATCGCCATTTGGTCTATAAGTACCATCACCACATGCACCCCAATTCGCAATGACTTCAAGAATGTCTGTGACTGCAACGGTGTTGTCACCGTCAACATCCGCAGCGCATGCATCAAGGGGGTCATCACAAGGGTCTGGAACCACTGCTTCACCAACTTCGATTGATTCAACGATGTGCATGTTCGGGAAGCCAAGTTCAGCAGGAGTAATCCAGTTACCAATACCACACTCACCGCCTGAAGTTCGTAACCAGGATGGCGAGGATTCGCCTGCATTGTTACTGCCAATCTCATGGGTACCAGGATACGATTCCGGCACAACGATTTCGATGAAGATTAAAGCGTCCGCATCAAGATTGATTGGAGTATCAAACATTGCAGTTAAAGATTGGGGAGCAGATGATGCTTCAACAGAAACATCTGCTGAACCTAAGTACCACAAATCACTACCATCGCCAGAAGGACCTGCAGCACCATCCATATCCATATATACATTGACAGTGCACGTTGAACTCACGCTACTTTCTGCCATCGCAAAATGGACGCAGCTCAGACTTAGAGGTTGCCCAGCTGTACTGCCTGAGGACAAATCATGACTTCTACCGTAGCGATGCTCAGGTGTGCCCGAGCCATCAAAGCAGTTCATTGCATTTCCTTGCAGAATTGTGTCAGGGTCGTTGTTTTCAGACACAAGGGTGTTCATCGCATCGCACATGTCAACGAATAGAGATTTTTCAGCCATCCTAAGCGAATGATGGGTTTGCAATTTTGGCTTGTCAGCTAACGCGCTGCCTGCAAACAAAGTGACACATGCAATTGCAACGAATTGACGTTTATATGAATTCATTTAAAGACTCCTAATCTTTCTCATATGCGCAGAAAACGAATATGTTCGAGCGCAATATCTCTCCAATATATTTAAATATAGTATGCGAATAGAGTTAAAAGGCAAACAATATTTTTCAAAAACGCGATTAGATTCAATTCAGTGATAAAATAGTCGCTCTCAGTCAGCCGGAGTGGCGGAATTGGCAGACGCGCCGGATTCAAAATCCGGTTCCCGTTAAGGGAGTATGGGTTCGAGTCCCATCTCCGGTATTGAACTGAAAAAGATAACCAACCATGAGTGAACACCCAACAATTGGCA
>JAERSY010000034.1 GCA_016845245.1 Phycisphaerae bacterium | reverse complement strand
GTGCTTGATGGTTTTGATTTCGGAGTAGGGATCGCGTACATCTTTGGAAGTGATGCGGAGAAGCGTTCAATGCGACAAGCCATTGGACCGTTTTGGGATGGAAACGAAACATGGCTCGTGCTCTTTGCTGGCGTGCTCTTTGCAGCATTTCCCGTTGCGTATGGAAGCATCCTGTCACATTTTTATGTGCACGTCTTTCTCTTGTTGTTTTCATTGATCTTCCGTGGCGCGAGTTTGGAGTTCCGATCAATGGTTGCAACGCCAATGATGAAACGATTTTGGGATGTCTCATTTTGGATCTCAAGCATCGTCATCCCCATCATTTTTGGTGTTGTCGCGTCTGACCTCGCGTTGACGAAAGCAGACGCTCCTGTGGATAACACGCTTCATAGCATTCTCGCGTGCGTCTGTTTGCTCAGTTTGTTAACCCTTCATGGGATGAACTTTTTGAAGTTAAAAAAAGTCTCATTTGCAAAGTTGAAGGCGTTGACGCTTTTGTCTGGAGTGATTTTTCTTGCAACGTGGCTCTGGATTGCAATGATTGCTCCCGTGACGCACTCGTTGATGGGTGTCCCTGTCATCTTCATTTCTTGTTTCGCTGCGTTCATGTGGTGGTCAACAAACAGAGCGGTGCAATTCATGCTTTCATGGCTTGCGATTCTGCTTGTCGTTACTGGATTTGCGATGCACATTTATCCCGTCATTGGCATCTCGCCTGCAATGACGATTTACAACACGATGTCGAGTGATGCGACGCTCTGGCGGATGCTCATGTTCGCACTCATTGGCTTACCGTTTGTGTGTGCGTATACGTTTATGAGTTACCGAATCTTCTGGAAGGATTGAGTCACTGCTTCGCGGTAGTGCTTGAAGACTGGGTTACTGTTGGTCTGCCAACTGAGTAATACGTAAACCCTGCGGATGCCATCGCGTCCTCACTGAAAATATTTCTTCCATCAAAGATGAGTGGCTCATTCAATAAACTCTGCAATTTGCTTAGTGAGCATGTGCCAAACTCAGGCCATTCAGTGCACACGACGAGCGCGTCAGCTTGGGTTGCGGCTGTGTACATGTTGTTTGCAATGTCAACGCTCGGGACTTCAGTTGAAAAATTGCCCGCTGCTTCTGGATCGAAGCCAACTACTTCGGCGCCATGTTCAATCAACGTCTTTGCGATGTCAATCGAGGGTGCATCTCGCACATCATCTGTTCGCGGCTTGAACGCGAGTCCCCACATCGCGATGCGTTTTCCATTGACGTCCCCTTGAAAGTGGTTGATGATTCGCTCAGCAAACCATTTTCGTTGTCTTAGATTCAACTCATGGACTGCAGTGTTGACGAGGCAGGGGGCGTTTGCTTCTTCGCCCATTTCCATTACTGCAAGTGTGTCTTTTGGGAAACATGAACCGCCGTAGCCAATGCCCGGTCTAAAGAACGATGTCCCAATGCGGTTATCTGAGCACATGCCAGTTCTCACAGCGTCAATGTTTGCGCCATTACGTTCGCAAAGAGATGCAATCTCATTGATAAAACTAATTTTGCATGCGAGCATCGCGTTACTTGCGTACTTCACCATTTCAGATGACGAGATGTCGAAGAAGAGCAGTTCTCTGCCTTCGCCTACAAAGGGCGTGTAGAGTTGAGTCAGTGTGTTTCTAGCATCGTCTGAGTTGACGCCGCACACGACTCTGTCAGGTCTTCTGAAATCTTCAATGGCATTGCCCTCGCGAAGGAACTCTGGATTGTTTGCGATGGCCATCCGTTCAGGAAGAAGTTCAGCAACTTTATGCGTTGTGCCGACTGGAACAGTTGATTTGACAACCACAAGCGGCGTTCTCGATTCAGGAGTGCAAGAAGCAATATCACCCGCAACGCCGAAGACGTGCCGGAGGTCACACTCTCCATTTGCCCCAGTTGGCGTGCCAACACATATGAAGATGACATCAGGGTGCTCATATGCTTCAGTTGTTGCATTCGTAAACCGAAGGCGGTCATCTTCAATGCACTTCGTCATCATTTCAGATAAGCCCGGCTCATAAAAAGGACTCTCACCTTTTGAAAGGCGCTCGATTTTCGATGTGTCAACATCGAGGCATGTCACATCGTTGCCTGCATTTGCAAAGCACGTTCCCGTGACGAGTCCAACATATCCCGTTCCAACGATGGTGATATTCATATGTGTATTTTACAGCCCTTCAAGTGCGAGCAGATACTTTTTTCGTTTTAGGTGTGTGCTCTGCGGGCTTGTTGTGCCTGAATAGCCATGTAATCGACCACTTGATGCAATGACTCGGTGGCAAGGGGTGAGGATTGTAAGCGGGTTCGTTCGCATCGCTTGGCCTGCGGCCCTTGATGCAAGGGGTGAACCCGCCCGAGTTGCGAGGTCCTTGTATGAAATAGTCTCTCCATATGGGATTGCTCTGCACGCTTCCCAGCAGCGAGCTGCAAAGGGCGGGCCGTCTGGCGTTTCCACTTCAAAGGCGTCTATCTGCTTGCCATTGAGATACCGCTGAAGTTGCTGAGCTAGTTTTTTTGGGGGTTTTGCATCGACCTTAAACGTGCCAAACTGACAGCGTAAAGAATTCTCAATATAACCAAGAGTGAGCGGTCCAACTGGTGTTACAAACAACATGCTCTGTGTAAGATACCACGCATGAATGACACCGCAAACGCACCAGTATTAGACCCACACTCAATCGCACTTTTGACCATGATGGAGCAAGAGGATCCCGATATCGCGGCATGTATGGCGAATGAAGCTGACCGTCAACAACAGACGCTCGAACTCATCGCCTCAGAGAATCATGTCTCGCCCGCAGTGATGCATACGATGGGGTCATGGCTCACAAATAAATACGCTGAGGGCTATCCCGGAAAGCGATATTACGGTGGGTGTGAGCATCACGACAAGATTGAAGACATTGCTCGTGACCGTGCGAAAGAACTTTTTGGTTGTTCATATGCAAACGTTCAACCACACAGCGGTGCAAACGCAAATGTTGCAGCATTTATGGCATTGCTTAATCCGGGTGACACCGTGCTCTCATTGCCAATCTCATCAGGCGGTCACTTAAGTCATGGACTTAAGCCAAACTTCTCTGGAACGTTCTACACAATTGAAAGTTACGAACTTGATTCTGAAACAGAACGGCTTGACTATGACCACATCCAAAAGCGGGCAGAGGAAACAAAACCAAAATTAATCATTTGCGGGTACAGCGCTTATTCCAGAACAATTGACTTTAAACGGTTCAGAGAGATTGCAGATTCAGTCGGTGCGTATCTCATGGCTGACATTGCGCACATCGCTGGCCTCGTTGCTGGCGGTCAACATCCTTCGCCATTCCCACACGCTCACATTGTCACAACGACAACACATAAAACGCTCCGCGGGCCAAGAGGCGGTCTCATCATGACTGATGATGAAGAGATTGCCAAAATGGTTGATCGCAAAGTCTTCCCTGGTTCTCAAGGTGGACCCTTGATGCATGTCATTGCAGCAAAAGCTGTCGCCTTTGGTGAAGCGTTACAACCTTCCTTTAAGGAGTACGCAGCAAACATCGTTGCAAACACAAACGCGCTTGCTGAAGCGCTCGTCTCGTTTGGATATCGACTCTGTACTGGCGGAACAGACAATCACTTGCTTCTTGTTGACCTCCGTCCTCGTGACGAAAACTTGACTGGGGCTGACGCCGAAGATTGGCTAGGCAATGCAGGCATTGTGACAAACAAGAACGGGATTCCAAATGACCCAAGAAAGCCAATGGTCACAAGTGGTCTTCGGCTCGGAACTGCAGCACTGACAACGCGCGGGCTCAATACCGATGACATGCGGCAAGTCGCTGCAATCATCGACAAGGTGCTCGATGCGAAGGGTGATGACACAGTGTGTGCTGAAGCTCGCAAAGAAGTTGAGGCAATGTGCGCGAAGTATCCGCTTTACGGACATTAATGGAACCAACCTTTCACATCGTTCTTTGCTGCCCGCAGATTCCGAACAACACAGGAAACATCGGTCGCACTGCGCTTGCGACGAATTGTACGTTGCACATCATTCATCCAATTGCATTTGATATGGATGAAAAGGCGCTCCGTCGAGCGGGACTCGATTATTGGAGTGAGCTTACAGTCGTTGAGCATGCGTCTTGGGAAGCGTTTGTTCAATCTGAATCTCCTGAACGATTGGTGCTCTTTACGACGAAAGCGTCTCAGTTGTACTGGGATGTTTCGTATCAACAGGGAGACTATTTGTTGTTTGGTTCTGAACAGCATGGCGTCTCTGAAGAAG
>JAERSY010000033.1 GCA_016845245.1 Phycisphaerae bacterium | reverse complement strand
GTGCCAGTTGAGGAATGTTTAACAATGGTCTATGCAACAATTGTTACTTCGGAACAAGATGATAGCGCTCTAAATCTCGGAAACCCATATCGTACATACAAAGAATTCAATGCATGACAGGAGTTCATTGACAAGGGCAGTCAAGTCCCATGCAAATTGTCTAGACCATACTCATCTTGATTATCCGCGGCTACTTCTTCTGCTTGTTCTTCATCACTTACTGCGCCGATATTAAGCGTAGCATCAACGATAGTAAAGATTGTGCCACCTGCTGCAGATTGCAATTCGTCATCAGATAAAGTTTCAAGACCAGTTGGGGCTGTTGGCAGTGTGATGTGCACAGTGGAATCCGTATTCTCAACAACATTCACATTCAAACCTTCTGGCACATCCATTCCATGTTCAGCAAGCACTGTATGGGGATCGGAGAGGAATCGTTGTTTCAATGTATCGTTTTTCCAGCAAGAAGCGATCAATGAAATCATGTTGTTAGTTACTTCTGTCATGTCAAGGTCCTTTTTTATCTTAGTATTTAGGGATTAAGGATTCATTTGTGCATCGTCATGATAGTGCGTGTTTCAAGTTTTTGTCGATTTACTATAGTCTTTCTGTTTTAGTCCAATCTTTGTACCGATGGTAGTTTGAAATGTTGAGATGCAAATGCACTGCTTTTGCAAACAGTTATTCGCCCATGTGTAATCGTAAGATCGTGACTCTGCATCTCTCGACGCAGAAATACAGGGTCGGCCTCCCAACTGTTCATGTCTCAAAGACATATAATTTTGTGTCTCTTGACACATAAGAGAAGGAAACGCCTCCATCAATAGATGAAGGCGTTTTGTATGCGTTCTTGCCTGAGACTCTTTTAAAAAAAAGTGGAACTGTTTTAAGCGCACGGTCCCCAATTGCCAACAATTTCTAGAAGGTCAGAAACATTGACGATTCCATTTTGGTCTACGTCAGCAGGTGATTTAGTAAGACCCCACTGGTCAATAACCATAAGCAAATCACTGACGTTTACGTTGCCGTCATTGGTAATGTCTGGACAACTCGTGTCAGTTTCAATTGTTGGAAACTCAAGGTGTCCAAGTGCTGCGATTGCAGTCATGTGATCAAATTGAAAATCAGTCAGTATGCCCAGTGAGCTTTCCACTGTGGATGGGATGTTAAAAATTTCACCAACCAATACACCATCAAGATAGAATTTTGCGGGGAAGAAATTGTACGAATAGGTATGACTTTCAAGAAGCGAAAGTTGCAAACCATTCACTGGGCTAGAAAACCACAAGTGCGCACCGTCTGGGTCAGGGTTAGAAGAACTCCCTGCCATGAAGTAGGGTGGTAGACTATCGTCTTGGTATGTCATATCAAACGCTGGCCTAGGCTCAAGAACTTCAGGTGTACTTGGTTCTGCAAATCCAGTCCTGATTCCAAGGTCTATGTAATAATCTACTGGGATTGGTGAAGATTGAGGAAGTTCACCGTCTCCAAGCCAATGTGGGTACCAATCAATTTCAGTAAGCGGTTGTCCAATAGCTTTTCGCCAAGCGTTTGCATCATCGACAAAAAGTTCGACTTCTGCGTGAAGGGGAGCGGCTAGCATAGATACTACAAACAAAGTGCTGGGTAAAACTTTTTTCAATTCAATCTCTCCTTCTTAGTAACTCAGTTGCTTCAGTTTGCAACATCAGAAACGTCAAAGCAATTTTATTATTGCATTTGTACATGTGAGTGGGCGTGCATGTATGAAAGATAGCAACCCAACTGCGAACCAGTCGTAAAATTCCGCTTTTAATGTGATTGTCACAATTTTCAACACACAAACACATACAAGTTACCTTGATCGATCGAGTCGACAAGGCGTTTTACCATTCGAAACGGTGTTGTCATGTTGCCTAATCTGCCGATTATTGAAAAAACTACTACTTATAAGACAATCTTCTTTTGTTTTGCCCCATATTTCATCTAACTTACATTTGTTAATGGGATGAAATATGCCTGTTTACGTTTAAGAGTTGCTTGAATTGTGTTGAAACACATGAAAGCGTGAGAGAATTGTTTGAGTTAACTGGTTGTTAAAACCAGTTACAGAAGAGAGAGAAAGGAATACAGATAAAACAGAAAAGTTTGCTTCTAAGCGTAGCTGTCACTAGCGCGTGTGGGTTTGCATACAATTCATCAGCTGATGTCGTTATTGATTTTGACCTCAGTGGACCAGGCGGCAACACGATCACATTTGATTTATTGGAGCTTACTGGAAATCTTACTGAAATCGATTTTAATGTAGATTTCACAAATGATGGCGGTTGGACTTGGGCAGGTGACCTGCTGATTGGTCTCGTGGATGCTAATGGAAGCGCTATTGAGTATGGCGGATACAACATGTCGTTTGGCTATACAAACGCTGGTGACTTTGATGGAAGTTGGGATTCGACCGATTCTGGAAACTATACGGCAAGTCTAGATGTAAGTGAATATGGCCTTGGTGGTACAGGTTCATACATGCTAGCGCTTATGGATGGTTATGACAACGGTGCAGAAACAGACAACTGGAACGGAACGATTACTCTAGTTGGTGTTGATTACATTCCAGCTCCAGGTGCAATTGCATTGTTTGGTTTGGCTGGCATTGCAAGTCGAAGACGACGCAGGTAAAAGTTAAGATTAGATTAACATTTAAGTCTTAAACGATCGCCCTCACCAAAATGGTGAGGGCGTTTTTTTATGCAAGTCATCCTATTCGCATACACTGCAGTTATGTTGATACAAAGTTTGATCGTGGCAGCGGCGTTGTTGCAATCGAAGCAACCAAACATCATTGTCTTTGTTGCAGATGATCTTGGCTGGCAAGACACATCTGTGCCATTCCACTCCGAAGTGACGCCATTGAACGAGCGGTATCACACGCCATCGATGGAACGGCTCGCATTAGAAGGAACAACCTTTACAAATGCATATGCAGCGGCGCCCGTCTGCACACCGACTCGAACGAGTTTGATGACCGGCAAGTCGCCCGCGCGTTCACACATTACATACTGGACCCTCTATAAAGACAAAGACACATCAAGGCCACACCCTCGGTTGTCAGCACCAAAGTGGGATTTGAACGCACTGCAACCGGACGACATCACGCTCCCATCATTACTCCAAGAAGCGGGGTACCACACCATTCATGTTGGTAAAGCGCACCTTGGCGCAGTTGGTTCACTTGGTGGAGACCCAACGAACTTGGGCTTTGATGTGAATGTTGCAGGGCATGGCGCCGGCGGTCCTGGAAGTTTTTATGGCAAACACCGGTTCATGGCAACTCGCGAAAAGATGGATTTCAACAACAAGCAAGTTTGGGATGTTCCTGGTCTTGAAAAATATCATGATAAAGACATTTACTTAACTGAAGCACTCACAATTGAAGCGTGCAACGAACTAGAAAAAGCGATTGGAATGGGCAAGCCGTTCTTTCTACATTGCGCACCCTATGCCGTGCACACACCCATCATGCCAAACGCAAAGCACATTGAAAAGTATCAAGGTCTTCATCCGAAGGAAGCGGCATACGCAACAATGATTGAAAGTGTGGATGTCATGCTTGGCGCACTTCTTGATAAGCTTGAATCGCTTGGCATTGAGAACGAAACAATCGTCATCTTCACTTCCGACAACGGCGGGCTATCAGCAGCTCAACGTGGTGGCAACAAACACACGCACAATGCGCCCCTGCGTAGCGGCAAGGGATCTTGCTATGAAGGGGGTGTGCGTATTCCGCTCATTGTGAAAGATGGGACAGCAGATGCAGTAGTGAATCATAAATACACTATTACGCACGATTTGTTTCCAACGATATTGAAGTATGCAGGTGCTTCAGTCCCAGCTGATCATGTCATAGATGGGATAGTCCTCGATACTCTTTATGATGACCGCATCATCGGTTGGCATCAGCCACATCAGTGGGGTGCAAGTGGTCCTGGGATTGAACCATTTACAGCAATACGGCAGGGCGACTGGAAACTCATTTACTTTCACGATGGTGAGCGTTTTGAGCTCTTTAATCTCAATAAAGACATTGGCGAAACAGCAAACCTCGTTGCCCATTACCCTCAAATCTTTAACGACATGCGAAACACGCTTTTAAACTGGGTAATCAATCGTGAAGCGCAGTCCTCAATCGTTAAAGAAACAGGGGAATCCGTGCCTTGGCACGAGTAGGTTTCCTCTATTTTTGTTGGTTCTTGAGCGTTTTAAGGGTACACTGAACGAAGAGACCATGCAGCATTTAAGAGTGACATTGATTGCCGCAATCGCTGCGGTGAGTGCGTTCAGTACGCAATCGTTTTCGCAGATTCGCGTGATGTGTTACAACACCGCGCAATTTAATGGCGACCCTTCAGCGATGGCGAGCGTGCTTACTGAAGCATCGCTTGATGATAGCCATGGTTTTGCAACTCCAGTTTCTATCTTTCTCTTCCAAGAAGTGGATGAAGAAGAACTCAGTATCCTCGAGAAAGTGGTTGGTCCTGAATATACAAGGGCTACATTTACTGACCAAAACGATAGTTCATGGGGCGGGGCGCAAGCAATGTTTTATCTTTCGACGCAGTTTGTCGAACACGCTTCCTCTCATCGAGATATTTATACCTACGCTAGTCGTCACGCAGACCGCTGGGGACTCGATGTCATCGGGTACAACGAGCGACTTTATGTGTACAGCATGCATTTAAAAGCATCGACTGGCTCGACGAATCAAGAGACGAGAAGAGCAGGGGCAGAAAATGTTCGTGATGACATCATGACGCTTCCAAGTGGTGCAAAGTTCATCGTTGCAGGTGACATGAATTTTTATTCTCCGAGTGAGCCCGGATATGAATGGTTCACTGCTGAAGGGGACGGTCAAGTGATTGACCCGCTTGGAAATGGTGCATGGAGTTCTGGAACACACGCACTTAAACATACGCAGTCGCCTCTTGCTTCTCAAAACGGAGGTCTCATTGGCGGAGGACTTGATGACAGATTTGATTTTCAGTTTCTATCTGAGAATCTCATCGATGGCGGTGGGTTTGACATCATTGATGGCACTTACCGTAGTTTTGGAAATGATGGTCAGCATTACAATGACGCGATCAATGACGGAAACAATTTTTACTTTCCGGGAGATACGCCAAGAGGCAACATGCTTGCGGATTTACTCGTTGAGGCATCAGACCATATCCCAGTGATTGTGGATTACATGGTTCCTGCAAAAATGGATTGGGCTGTTTCAGGTGGTGGCCGAGTGATTGTTGGGGCAGACGCTTCACTCTCAATTGATATCGAGAATACTGCACCTGTCACTGTGAGCGATGGTGCAGATGTGTTATCAGTTGACGTTGAGTTGACAGGTGACATTCAACTCAGTGAATCATTGCAAGTCGAAGCACTTGCGCCAGAAACGGTACAAGTTCCAATCGACACCTCGGTGCCACACCAATGGAACGCGGCGATTGAGTTATCCCCGAGCTCACTTGATATGGATACTACGCCTGTCGTTTCGAAGTTAAACGGATCTGTGTTACGTCACGCAAATCCATCATTTGCATTCAACCAAGATATTGACTGGTTTGTGCACGAGGTTTCTTTTGAGAAAGACAGTGGGGTGCAATCGTTCAATGTTTGGCTATTTAACTATGCTTTTAATGGGGAACAATCCCTGTTAGACATTGATAACGTCACCACGCCCCAGCCGCCAATCATGTTTGAAGGATTGTCGACGGATGTTGTTGGGTCTATTCCTGTACTCATGGAGTTTCATATTAACACTGATAGTGTTGACACGGGAACGTACGAACAAATGCTCCCAGTATCAGTGAGTGATGAAGATTTACCGGGTGAAACCTCGACGATTTCGATGTTGACAGTACGGGTGCATGTTGATGAGTCAGAAGCGTGCCCTGCAGATATTGCAGGGGAAAATGGGGTCGTTGATGTGAATGATTTGCTCATGCTCATCGGTGATTGGGGGGCAGCGGATTCGCCTGCCGACATTACTGGGCCAGATGGAAATCCCGACGGAACGGTCAATGTCGCAGATTTGCTAGAACTCATTGCCAATTGGGGTCCTTGCTTCTAATTTTTGAGGCAAGATTGCCTATTTTTCCTTGCTTTAACTTCTTTTTCCTTTATTCTCGTGATTGGTAGAGACACTGAAATTTCAATTATGGAGAGACTTATGAAATTTGCACATGTAAGTGGGTTGGGAATAGCATTGTTAGCAGCGAGTGTGACACACAACACTTCTGCAGATTTACTTATAACAGCAGTCTATGACGGACCTTTGTCTGGCGGAACGCCAAAAGGTGTTGAGCTCTATGTCGAAAATGACATTGCAGATTTGTCTGCATATGGACTGGGTTCGGCAAACAATGGTGGCGGTAGCGACGGCGAAGAATTTACATTCCCTGCGATGGGCGCAACCGCTGGTTCATTCATTTACGTGACAAACAACGAAGGCGCGTTTCTTGAGTATTACGGATTTACGCCAGACTTCGCGTCAAACTCAATGTCAGTTAATGGTGATGATGCGATTGAACTCTTCCATGCTGGTACAGTCATCGACGTGTTCGGTGACATTAACACTGATGGCAACGGAACTCCATGGGAATACCTTGATGGTTGGGCTTACCGCGTTGATGGTACGCCAGCAAATGGTGGCGTGTTTGACAACGCATCATTTTCGTACAGCGGTCCAAACGCTGTTGATGGATGTTCGACAAATGACTCATGCAGCAGTGTGATGCCAATTGGTTCATACGGCGGTGGCTCTGGTGGCGGAAACGTCGTCATTATTGAGCAAATGGGGTATGCATTCTCACCTGCAGTTGCTGAAGTAAACATTGGTGACACAGTTCGCTGGATTTGGGGTGGTGGCAATCACTCAGTCGTTGACTCTAATCCCGGTACATGTGACTCAGTTGGCGCGTTCTTTAACTCTGCTTTAGATTTCGATACACAAATCGTCGAATGGGTCGTCACTGAAGATGCGCCTGAAAGTATTTACTACATTTGTGATATTGGCTTCCACTGTAAGGGCGGCATGGTTGCAGAACTGATCGTGCTTGACGCAGGTGGCACCGATAGTGATGGCGATGGTTGGGACGATGATGTTGACAACTGTCCAGATGTCGCAAACCCAGACCAAGCAGACTGTAACGGCAACGGCATCGGTGATGCGTGTGAAAGTTTTGATGACTGTAATGGTAATGGTGTTCCAGATGAATGTGATATCGCAAATGGCGACGCTGATGACTGTAATGAAAACGGCGTTCCAGACTCTTGTGATTACAAGAATGGTGACCTACATGATGACAATGGCAATGGTTATCCAGATGAATGTGAAACACCAACGCCAGCAATTCAATTGCAAGAAATCAGAATTGATCAGCCCGGTGGTGATGATGATGAATACTTTGAAATCAGAGGTGATGGCGGTCAATCACTCGCAGGTGTTTGGTATCTCGTCATTGGTGACGGGTCTGGTGGCAGCGGCGTCATCGAATGTGCAATCGACTTGTCTGGCATGACAATACCAGCAGGCGGAACGCTTCTGGTTGCAGAAGATGAAGACACACTCGGCGTGCTTGCTGATTATGTTTTGCCTGGCGCACTTAACTTTGAAAACAGCGATAACGTCACACACGTTCTTGTGATGAATTTCTACGGTGCAGTCAATGACGACATCGATGCAGACGATGATGGAGTCGTTGATAACGCTCCATGGCAAAACACTGTTGATGGTGTTCGCATTATTGAAACGACTGATGGTTCGGGTGAGCACACCTACCTCATGGATGAGGAAGTTGGACCAACTGTCGATGGTTATGCTCCAGCGCATGTCTACCGTTACACTTCAGCTTGTGGCAGTTTCGCAATAGGTGAGTTTGACCCAGCATCAGCAGATGCTGTAGACACACCGGGTAGTGAAAACCCAGCGTGTCCATCAGACTGTCCAGCAGATGTCACAGGAGATGGCGTAGTCAATGTGAACGACCTCCTCGCAGTCATTGGTGGCTGGGGCGGAAGTGATGCAGCGCTCGATATTGACGGTGACGGTACAGTCGCAGTCAATGACATTCTCATACTTATTGGTGCGTGGGGACCTTGCTAAGCAAGGGCTCTGGGGATTTTCAGAGAGAGGAGAGTTCCTCACGCTCAATTGCGGCCCGCCTCACGGCGGGTCGCTTTGTTTATTGCAGTGGTTCGTTCGGTAGAGTGGCATTCGAAGCCCGATTGCTGCCTGACTCTTCGTCGCGTTCCATCGGTGACCCATAAAGGGTCACCTGCTTCACGCTTCTAGAGTCAGATTGCAATAGTGCTTCTCGGTGCTGACTCTACCTCTCTCAACACTGCTTGTTTCGTACTGTAGAGTGGCATTCGAAGCCCGATTGCTGCCTGACTCTTCGTCGCGTACTAAGTGCCAACAGTTGAGTCATCGTCCAATGAAACAATCTGCGCGTCATCCTTTTTAATCCAACCTTGTTGCCCATTTGGGAGTTGGATGCGGATCCAATCACTGCGCTGATTCATGACTTCAAACTCTAAGCCCTCAGTGAGTGGTTTTTCAATGAGAGGTAGGGCGTCTGCTTGGGGCCCAGAATAAATCATTGCGTCTTCAGAAACGATGACTCCAAACGTGTGCTGTTGATGTTTGAAATCAACAAACACACTCGCAAATAACGCGCAGCTCGCAATCGCAGATGCAATCGCTATCGATTTGTATGCGATGACATACGCAAACTGCCTCACGATGAGCACTGTGAAGAGGGTGACCCAACAAATCAAGCCCAACCAAAACTTTGTTGATGTCGGAAGTCCTCTGTGCCAAAACGCAAGTTGTTCTAAAAGGGATGCTGAACTGCGAGGTTGTTCATCAACCCCCGAAAGTGAGCGTGCGTGCTTTAGATTCGCTTGTAATCTTGCATTGTTTGGGATGTAACGCTCAGCTGCACGGAAAGCCGCGATTGCTTCTCCAATCTCGCCACATTGCAGATAAGCATTGCCAGTGTTGTACCAGAGTTTTCCATTTTCAACGCCAGCATTTGTAAGCATGTGGAACTTCGTCGCTGCTTCTTTGAATGATTTTGTTGCAGAAAACTGATCAGTTTGCTGAAGCGATACGCCTTCTTGATATGCGCTTTCAGCTTCCTCAAGAA
>JAERSY010000032.1 GCA_016845245.1 Phycisphaerae bacterium | reverse complement strand
CACCTGATCCATCCATTGGACCAATTTGGTCAAAAATGATTTCCTGACTCGCTGCCGTTGCAGCGATACCAAGAACCGATAGTGTACATAGAGTAGATTTCATTTCTACCTCCTCTTTCCAAGTCCTTATTATTGCTCCATTTCATAGGGGGAGTCAAGTAAAAAAAACAGCAGCAGGTAAAAAACCTGCTGCTGTCAAGGATATACAAAATTAGGTAACTTATCGATTAATCAATCGTAAGCGTTCCGTCTCCAGTTGCCCCTTGCCACCCACCAATTCTGATGTAATAAGCAGTTCCACCATCGACTGAGTATTCAATCGAGGAATGGTACGCTTGGCAGCCAGTGCCATCAGTAGCATCACCATTGCATGCGACTTGATTGTCAGAAGTGCCTTCGTACAACACCATTGATGTGTCATAGCTTGATGAATCACAAGTTGTGAAATGTACTGATCCACTTTGCTTTGGAGTGAATAAGAACCAAATGTCTTGACTGTTGTCCCAATCAAGGTAAGTGCCTGCGCACTGGTCATCATCTGGCTGAGGATCACTTGGAGTTGCAGTGTATGTTTCAAATGGGTTTTCACCATATGAAGCAACCATTGCGCTATCCGCTTCGTCACCTTCTCCAGCTACAGGGCAGTTCACTGAACCGCAATATGAGCCCTCGCCTTGGAATGTACCGCCTGCGCTTGAGCAGTCTGCAGCCATCATGTCTGCGCAACTACCATCGCTGTAGCAGCATGCACCTGGCTCTGGGCAGTTGGCTGATGCACATGTTGAGTCATCACCGTTATATGAGCCGCCAGCTTCAGCACATTCTGCTTCGTTAGCTTGGATACAACCACCATCTTCAAGGCAGCATGCGCCCATTGGCGTGCAATCTTCACCCCACGCACCGATGACAGCAAGGACATCACTGACGTCAACACAGCAGTCACCTGTGACGTCTGCTTCTGGTCTAAATGTACCATCGCCACAAACACCATACTCAGCGATGACTGAGAGGACGTCGCCGACAGCAACAACATAGTTTCCGTCAACGTCAGCAGGGCAAGGACCAAGCGGGAGTTCACATGGGTCAATCAACGCGCCTTCTGGAAGCGTTGCTGAGACAATGAATCCAGCTGGGCCACCCGGCTTAAAGTAATTGATTGACATATCACCTTCTGTTGGTGGGCTTGCTGAGTCAAATCTAAAGTTATACATTTGTCCCCAACGAAGCGCGTTTGCGTTTTCGTTTGAAGAGTACGACTCAGTGCTCCATGAGAGAACACCATTTTCATTTGAGATGTCCCACGTTTGGTTTGAGTAGTTTGAACCACTGTTTGTTGGCACAAAGTGGAATCCAACATTCGTAGGAGCAACATCGCCTGTGTTGAATTCAACTGAACCAACACTTCGGTCACAGTTTAAGTTTTGAATCGCGTATTCATAATGGTATGTACCATCGCCATTTTCTGAAACTTTAGCTGCGAGGTAGAGTCTACCTGTGTCTGTGTCAATAATCTGAAGTTCGACGTCTGGGTCAATCTCACTCCACGCAACAATCGCTGGATCGCCAACGTTTGTTTCGTCTGGACCTGTTCCCATGTCATCAGGATCTGAAACTGAGTTAAACTTAATTTCGCGCCATGATGCGTTATTCATTTGGTTACCCCAGTCAGCATCGTCTTGTGTGACATACATGCCTTCAACGAAGTAACGAGCACCTGGGTTTTGAGCAGGATCGACATCAGCGTTTGCGATTTGCAGATTACCACGAAGGGAACTTGGTCCTTCAGGTGAATCTGTAAACGGATAGTTGTACACACCTGTGTATGCGTTCACATCACTTCGTGGCACTTCACCATTCGCGTTAAGACCAGCCCAATAAGTGTCAGCACAACCAATACCAAGCGTTGAACATGGTGTTGACTGACAGTTGCCACAACCTGGTTCACTTACAGCACAGAAAGAGTGCTTCATAAATGATTGCATCCCGATTTGTTCAAAGACACCATCTTTTAATCTAAATGCGTTTGCTGCAATTGTTGGTACTAAGTTTGTTCCACCATACCAATCAGCTTCCATATCACCAAAGTTACATGACTGCGTTGCGATGGAATAACCACCAATGCCGCCTGAACTTCCGTAATATTCCATATCAAAGCCATTTTCACCTGCAATTGTCCAAGCGACAACATCAGGACCAATCTGGCCAATTCTGTGTGCACGTTTGCGATCGGCGTGCCCCGTTAACGAGAACATCCCGACTGTTGCAGTTGCAACAATAGCGGTTGTTAATAAAACAGTGGTTTTTTGCATATCTAAATCTCTCCTGCTTGCTTAGAGTTGAATACCTTAAGGTATCACGAATTGGGGTAATTACCACACATTATTCGTGTGTTTTTAGGGTTGGATGCCATGAAATGCGGGTTTTTCAACCACCTTTGGCTCAAAACTGCCTCATTGGGGTCCGATTACCAGTTCGAAATGATGGTCAGCAGGTCTGACACATTGGTTAGGCCGTCATTATTGAGGTCAGTTGGGCAACTCCCAACACAAGGTCCCCAGTTTGACATCACGACCAAAATGTCCGTAATGTTGATGAGGCCATCTCCTGTGACATCCCCAAGAATTGTTCCACCAATGATTTCAAAAAAATCGTCACCATAATCTGTCATTGCAATTGAGTCCCCATCAATTGCAGTCACGCGTATCCAACCGTGCTCCGTGTTTTGGTCTGGCACGGTCCAGTTGTACGAACCAGTGTGCGGAATTTGCTGCGCAATCATTTCCCATGTTGAACCGGTATCGCT
>JAERSY010000031.1 GCA_016845245.1 Phycisphaerae bacterium | reverse complement strand
AGAACATTCAAGCGTTCATGGTCCGTTTGCAATCGGTGTCCCGGGAACTGTTGCTGGGTTACTTGAGGCACATCAGCGTTATGGCGTCCTCTCAAGAGAAGCTGTATTGGCTCCTGCCATTGAACTTGCACGAATCGGATTTGCTCCTGACGACGCATTCACACGCGCCTTGAATAGTGCGATGAACGCAAGTGACCTGTACAAGGAGCCACTAAACGAACTCTTCGGACATCACGAACGCATACAGCTCGAAGGGCAAGCCGAAGTGTTTGAAAAAATAGCGAGCGAGGGAAGCAAAGGTTTTTATCAAGGCAGTGTTGCGGATGCAATTGTGGACGCATCGGCGGGATGGATTTCTCTTGAAGATCTTGCTTCGTACGAAGCAGAATGGGTCGAGCCAATAAAGGCATATTCGGGTGATGCGTTTTCGATTTATGCGATGCCACCTCCAAGTTCGGGAGGTGTTGCACTCGGTCAAGTGTTGTCACTGATGGAGCGACATGACGCATTCCAGAACGAACTTCAATCCGCCGAGTATTGCCATTTGTTTATTGAATCATCTAAGCACGCATTTGCAGACAGAGCAGAGCACCTCGCAGACCCGGCGTTTGCAACTGTGCCAGTCGATGCACTGCTTGAGCGTGCATACCTTGATGAACTTGCCACACGAATTGACGCCGAGCGAACGCTAGATGCAACTGCGTATGGCACGCAAGCACAGTTGCCAGATGATGCAGGGACAAGTCATGTTTGCGTCGCTGATGCAAGCGGTATGGTCGTTGCGATGACTGAAACAATCAATACATATTTTGGGTCAAAGGTCATCGCTGAGCCATTTGACTTTGTGCTGAATAATGAAATGGATGATTTTTCGACAATAGGCGCTAATGATTATGGGCTTGTGCAATCGAACAAGAATTTGCCAGAGCATGGAAAGCGCCCGCTTTCATCAATGACGCCTGTCATTGTGATGGTCGACGGACAACCCCGTTTTTTAGTTGGTGCCTCAGGTGGGCCTCGCATTATCTCCAGTGTGTTGCAGGTGCTGATTCATCATCTTTGGTATGACATGACTCCACGTGACGCCATCGCTCAAGAACGCATGCACCACCAGTGGAAGCCCGAGTTTGTTTTTGTCGAAACGTATCAAGAAAGTGTACTTCCAATAGACGCGCTAACGGAGAAAGGGCACGAAATCAAAGAACGTCGTGACATCGGCGTCGTGCAAGCGATTGCGATTCAAGAGGGTTTGCAGTTGCCTGCAAGCGATCCGCGAAAAGGCGGCGCACCAGCAGGTCTTCAGAGGCAATAATGAAAAAAACCCCGCCAATTGGCGGGGTTCGGGGTTTTGAATCGTTTGTATCAATCGACTTAGCCACCAAGGGTGTAGCGTGTAAACGCTTCGATTGTTGAGCCCTCAGGCATGAGTTCAGCAATTGTCTTTGATTCATCAAGGACATACTTCTGAGCCATGAGTGTGTTTTCTTGAAGGTATTTGCGAACTTTTCCTTCAGCCATTTTCTCAGCAATCTCTTCATTCTTGCCAGTGTCTTTGGCTTCTTGAATCGCATCTTGTTTGATTTGTTCAATTTGTTCTGGTGATACATCATCAGCAGAAATGCCCATTGGGTCATGGAACACGATGTGCTGACAAATACCGCGAAGCGTTTCGCCGTCGACATCACCTGCGACTTTAAGAAGACAAGCTCTCTTGCCATCATGGTGAATGTATTGACCAAAACTGCCATCGGTGTATTTGTGCCCACGAGCGTAGTTTGCATTTTCACCAGTTGTGATTCGAATGTCGTCAATAAGCGCAGTCATGTCGTCAGTGAGTGCCACTTCGCCAGCATCAGCACCAAGTGCGATTGCAGCAATCTTGTCGACTGCTTCGACGAAGTTCTCATTGCGAGCAGTAAAGTCAGTTTCAGTTCGCACTTCAATAATGACCGCATTGCCATTGTCTTCAGCAATAGAGATTCGACCTTCGCCCGTAGTGCGTTCAGTTCGAGTGTCCATTTTGCCCTTCTTGGTTTCGCGTAGCCACTCTTCTGCAGCAGCAGGGTCGCCATTCGTTTCCGTCAGTGCTTTTTTACAGTCCATCATGCCAAGACCAGTTTTTTGGCGTAATGTCATAACATCTTTAGCAGTAAAACTCATTGTAATTCTCCGATTGAGTGTTCTTTAGTTACTGTTTGTTACTTAGCATCAGTAGATGCGTCAGTTTCTTCTGTTTGTTCTGCGACTGCAGTTGCAGTTTGTTCTGGCTCTACAGCAGGTGCTGGGTCATCAGCTTTGAATGCTGTTCTTGAAGAACGCTTTGTTTCTTCTTGACTCGCTGCAGCTTTCGCTTCTTCCTCAGCTTTCTTCGCAGCAGCAGCTTCAGCAGCTCTGCGGAGTTGAAGACCTTCACTGACTGCTGACATTAAGTCTGCAATCACAACTTCGATTGAGCGAAGCGAGTCGTCGTTTCCAGGAATTGGAATGTCGACGAGACCAGGGTCACCATCAGTATCAATCAAACCAATGGTTGGAATGTTTAGAGCAGTCGCTTCTCGTAGTGCGTTTGTTTCATTGTTAGCGTCAATGACGACCATTGCACCTGGGAGTTTGTTCATCGCACGGATGCCATCAAGGTTACGCGTGATTTTTGCTTTTTCACGCATGAGTTGTGATTTCATCTTCTTTGAATATGTTTCAATTTCACCTGAATCAACAAGTCCTTCAAGTTCATTGAGTCGTTTTAGACGTTCACGAATTGTGCGGAAGTTTGTAAGTGTGCCACCAAGCCATCGTTCTGTTACCCAAGGCATTCCTGCTTCAGTTGAGTACTTTTGAACAGCTGATTGAGCTTGACGCTTAGTGCCAACAAAGACGACGTCTTTGCCGCTTGCAACGACTTCTTTGATGTATTTCTTTGCAAGAAGTAAGCCCTTGACAGTTTCTCGAATGTCAATGATGTGAAGCCCATTGCGAACGCCCCAAATGTAGGGTTTCATTTTTGGGTTCCAGTTACTTCTTCGTTGTCCAAAGTGGATACCTGCTTCAAGCAAGTTGCTGACGATATCGTTTTTCGTCTCAGCCATAATAGTGATCCTTTCAGATCTTTCAGCATCACCGGCGTTGCGTGGGGACAATCGCCAAAGGGTGCTTAACGGTTCTTCAACAGCATCTGTTTGCTGTTTCAAAAGGGTTAATCTCTGCTACCAATCCCACTGAAGATAGCGAGTTGCTCAGAATTAGAGCGAAACGACAATTTTACAGGAATTCCGTAAGGGATGCAACGCTTAAAGCGAATTCATCGATGCTTCAGCATGGGTCACCTTGCCGCCATACATCGTCAAAATCGCCTTTCCAGTGACGTTCCAGCCGTCAAAGGGGCAGTTTCGGCCTGCTGAGCCAAATGCATGAGCATCGATGGTCCATGCACATCTTGGGTCGATGACAGTGATGTCTGCGACACCGCCCTCTGTGAGCCGGCCGAGGTCTGGTCGCCTAATCAAATCAGCAGGTTGATTCGTCATCATGGCAAGCATTGACGGCCAATCCAAGACGCCATCTTGAATGAGCGCTTTCGCATACAACGCGAGGGCGCAGTCTAGTCCGACGATTCCAAATGAGGCCTCTGAAAATGGGCGGTCTTTAGATGCTTCTGGATGGGGTGCGTGGTCTGTTGCAAGAATGGTTATTGTGCCATCGGCGATACCTTCTTTGAGTGCATCGATATCGTGCTGTTCTCGTAGAGGCGGATTCATCTTCGCCATCGTTCCAATGTCTCTGCACGCTGCATCGGTGAGAAGAAGATGGTGGGGCGACGCTTCGCCTGAGATTGACTCTCCGCGGCTTCTTGCTTGTCGAATGAGTTCAACGGTGCCGCCGCTACTGATATGTTGAGCATGCCAAGACGCGCCAACGTTTTGATTGAGCGTAATGTCACGTTCAACGATTGATTCTTCAGCGATGCGGGGCCAAGCGCCTAACCCGAGTTCTTCTTGAATCGCGCCCGCATTCATCACGCCGCCAACAGTTTGTTTAGGATCTTGGCAATGTTGCATAAAGGGAACATTGTGTTTCTTACATGCTTCTAGTGAAGCCGTCATTAACTCATCGCACTCGACGACGTCGCCGTCATCTGTAATTGCAATCGCTCCCGCGTTGCACATAGCGTCAAGTAGTGCGAGCGTTTCACCTTTCCTGCCAATCGTTGCGCAGCATGTTGGAAGAACTCGACAGCGTCCAACTTCATCGCCGATGTGAATCGCCTCAGTAATGAGCATAGGGTCATCCATCGCAGGAGTTGTGTTTGGCATTGTGCAAACGGTTGTAAAGCCGCCTTGGCTTGCACTTTTTGAACCACTCAGAATGGTCTCTTCGTGATTGCCACTGCTTGGTTCTCTGAAGTGAACGTGAATGTCAATGAGCCCCGGTGAAACAATGCAACCTTCACAGTCAATGATTTGCCCGTTTGATTGCAGTGATGCGTTGCTCAAGGATTGAATCTTGCCATCAGCAATGAGGATATCGCCTGTTGCGTCAAACCCACTTGCGGGGTCGATGATTCTTCCTCCCTTTAAGAGTATCTCGCTCATGACGGGTATTGTATCACCATAAAAAAAGCCCCTCGATTGAGGGGCTTTCAGTTCAAATGAACTTTTATTAGTTGCTAAATGGGCAGCAGCTCTTCTTGCCTGAGTTGCCAGCAGCAGCTGGTTTAGCTTCGCTTGAGCATGAAGTCTTGCTTGCACATGATGACTTGCTTGCACATGATTCGCCAGCAGCAGCAGGTTTAGCTTTGCTTGAGCATGATGTTTTGCTCGCACATGAAGCTTTGCTTGCACATGATTCGCCAGCAGCAGCTGGTTTAGCTTCGCTACCACATGATGCAGCTTTTGAGCATGCAGTTGCACATGCTGTTGCACAATCAGCTGGTTCGCATTGAACAGAAGTGCATGTTGAGCTTGCATTGACTTTCTTTGATTTGTTACAGCCAACAATACCAACTGCAAGAACAGCGGCCATTGAGAGTGAAAGTGTGATTGTTAGAATTTTTTTCATGATTTCTCCAAACTTGATTATGGTTTACAAAGTTAATCTTCCAAAGGGTTAGAAACTAATTGTACTCATTATTTGCCCTTAAAATCAATGAAAATGAGGGATTTACGAGTGCTAGAATAGATACATCGTATGGACGCTGAAAATAATGCACAAAAATGGCCCGAGAAACGAAAAAAACTCGCTGATGTAGCCAAAAACCTCCCAGATAGCCCTGGCGTCTATTTCATGCAAGATGACAGTGGTGCTTATTTATACATCGGAAAAGCAAGTTCGTTGAAGAAACGTGTTGGGTCGTACTTTCTTGAATCTGCAGATTTGGGCCCATGGAAGCAGGGGATGCTTCCTTTTATCAACACAATCGAGACGATTGAATGTTCGACGTCATGGGAAGCGCTTCTGCTCGAATCTCGCCTGATTAAAGACCACAGGCCAAAATACAACACCCTTCAACTTGATGATAAAACCTACCCCTATCTCGTCATCACAACGAAAGATGATTTTCCGGGCGTATACATCACGCGTTCGCCGAGCGATCCTCAGTTTAAGTCAGCAAAAACATTTGGTCCATTCACCTCAGTCGGTGCGCTTCATCAAGCGGTTCATGTGTTACAGACAATTTTTAAGTTTCGGACATGTGATTTACACATCGATGCAAACGATGAATCACTGCGATTTTTTCGTCCATGTCTTTTGCATGCAATCGACCGTTGCACAGCGCCATGTGGTGCGAAGATTGACAAACCGAAATACAGAGATTCGATTAACCGGCTCGTAAAGTTTTTGACATCAAAGCGGAGTGTCATGCTCAGAGAAATGCGAGAGGCAATGCAAGAAGCATCGATGGAGAAAGCGTACGAGCGCGCCGCCGAGTTGAGAGACCAGATTGATGCAATCGAGAAACTTGACAATCATTCCGGTAAAGATGTTGTGTGGCAATCCGAGATAACAGTGTTTGCTCAAGATGCAAGTGCTGGAATGAAATCACTTCGCCGTGCGCTCAACGTCGATACGGAGTTTCGTTTCATCGAAGCGTTTGACATCGCCCATTTGCAAGGTGAAGAAACAGTTGGGGCGAAAGTGGCGTTTATGGACGGGAGGCCATACAAAGAGGGCTATCGTCGGTTCAAAATCAAATCTTCGACAAATGATGATTATCAATCGATGAGAGAAGTCATTTCAAGAAGGTATCGCGATGCGGGGAATGGGCTTGAGTTGTACCCAGATTTAATATTAATTGATGGCGGCATTGGCCAACTCTCTGCTGTGATGGAGGTGTTCGCAGAGTGGGAACATCGGCCTTCGCACATCGTGAGCTTAGCGAAGAAAGAAGAGTTGATTTATCTGCCAACGCAAAGCGAGCCAATCAAACTTGGTCGAAACAATGAAGGATTAAAACTGCTTCAGAAGTTACGAGATGAAGCGCATCGCTTTGCGCAGCATTATCACCATCACTTACGACATAAAAAGTTTCTTAGTAACGAGTAATCAATAGAGTGACTTTTATTCTGCTAACATTCTGTTGTTAGGAGTGTTTCATGTCAAAACAAACTGTGTTCCATGCATTGTTAGATTCAATTCAGCCGGTTGCCCATCAGCATGTGTGGGGCGTGATGGGTGATGCAATCAATCCGCTTGCTGACGCACTGCGTCAAGATAAGCGATTCAAATGGATGCATGTTCGTCATGAAGAAGTCGCAGCATTTGCAGCAGGAGCACAAGCGAAACTCACAGGTCAACTCGGCATCTGTGCAGGAACTGTTGGTCCGGGTGCAATTCATCTTCTTAATGGTTTGTATGACGCAAAGATGGATCATGCTCCGGTCTTAGCCATCACTGGGCAGATTCCACGCTCTGAGATTGGTTCCAACTACCATCAAGAAGTGAATCTTGACAGGTTGTTTGATGACGTCTGTGTCTATAACCAAACGGTGATGATTCCAGAACAAATGCCTCGACTCGGTGTGCTTGCAGCGCAGGCAGCGCTTGCTGAACGAGGCATCGCCCACTTATCAATTCCTACAGATGTTGGTCCTGACAAGGTCAAAGAAGCGGGGACGCATACAGTCTTTGTTGCTGACAATGAACTCATTCCTAACACATCCCATTTGGGAGCTATTGCGGAGGAACTCAACAGTTCAAAAAACGTTGCACTCATGATTGGTTGGGGCGCGCGTGGTGCAACAAGAGAAGTCACTGAGTTTGCTTCTAAGTTGAACGCGCCAATCGTCCATTCGCTCAAAGGCAAATCAGTATTGCCTCAAGACCACCCGCATTGGGCTGGCGGGCTTGGCTTACTCGGCACAACTGGGGGCGTTCACGCAGTCGACCATTGTGATGTGTTGGTTTTGCTTGGAACAGATTATCCATACCGGCAGTTCTTGCCACATGGGACAAAGATAATTC
>JAERSY010000030.1 GCA_016845245.1 Phycisphaerae bacterium | reverse complement strand
AGTGAATTAGAATTGACTGCCGGAATAATCGGATTATTGACCGTGTAGCGAGCTTTCAACGTGTTTGAGCAATGCGCGTTCTTTTGAAACATCCCGAGCAATTGGCGTCCAAAACGTCGTTGGGGTTTGTTCCCACGTCTCATCTGGTGGAAGTGTTTTAGACACGGATGTGTTTCTAAACGATGACGTGCTTGTTTGTTTACCTTGCGTGTAACGCCTATCAACATACACCCAGACTCTTAACTCAATAGGACCTTCATACCGTGTTAAATCAATGGTTGAGGGTGCGAGAAGGTCTGGCCCACTGAGCTGTTCACTTGCGTCATTATCATCCATTGGATGAGTCACTGGAACGAACTCAAACCTCGCCGTTCGTCGTTGCAACGCGAGTGTGTTTTCGAGCGACTGCCTTGGATTTGAACCCTTTGGTTTCCACGGTTCAAGCACAGACCCGCCAATCAGTGGTTCTGTTGAAATTGTCCCTGAACGCCGGTCGAGCAAGACTGGCTGAAACCCTTTTGCTTTCGCAGATTGAACTGCTGCATCAAATGCCGTCGTGTACGAATCGGACGTTAATTCAAGCATGTCAGGGCCATTTGAGGTGGAACACCCTGAAAAAATGGTAAGGAGGGTAAAGAGCAACAATCGCATCGGCGTTAGTCTACCGATAACCACCTAATCATGCCTCAAGGTAGGAGATTTTCCTTCCATTTCGACCGATAGGGAAGTATCTTTAATTGCTCTAAAAGGGCAACTTTTTGTTTTTATAGAGCGTACATATACATTGTTGAATTCATGAAATACGAGATTTGCACAACCTTCATCATTGGGCTACTTGTGAGCACAGCGCATGCTCAATTGAAACCCAATAATCGTGGTGGGCATCCAGCCCTACCGCTGTCTGGTGGACAGACGCAAATCCAAACAACTGAAGCAGATTTTTATCATCCGGGCTCACAGCCAGACCCAACTGGTTATGACTACCTCGTTGTGAGCCGGTTTAACTGTATCAATTGTCACAACTTTGATGACGATAACAATCCTGAACAAATTGTTCCGCCATACAACAACTGGAAAGCGAGCATGATGGCGCAATCCGCACGCGACCCAGTCTTTCATGCTGCGTTAACAATCGCGAATCAAGATTCAAAAGATGCTGGTGTCACTTGCATCCGTTGTCACATGCCGGGCGGTTTTGTAAACGCAAGACACATGCCCTCAGACGGCTCCGCACTTAACAGTGATGACTTTGATGGTGTGAGTTGTGATGTGTGTCACCGAATGGTTGATCACACGTACTCCATAGAAAACCCAATTGAAGATGTCGACATTCTTGCTGACCTTGCGGATAGTGGCGACTTGCCAACACAACTCGGTAACGGCAGTTACATCATCGACCCCGTTGCATCGCGGCGTGGCCCGCTCGATGACGTGCAGACAAACATGCATGGCGTTGACATTCTTGTTTCACCATTTCACTCAGAAGCAGCATTTTGTGGTTCATGTCACGACGTGTCTAACCCTGCACTCTCAAAGCAAGATGATGGCTCGTATCTTCCAAATGCGATGGATGCACCACATCCAACAATGAACAAATACGACATGATGCCGGAACAACGCACATACAGCGAATGGCTCAACAGTTCATTTGCAACTGAAGAAGGCGTTGCATTTCCCGATGGCAGATTCACTGACAACAACGGCGGCGCAACCGTAGGGAGTTGTCAAGATTGCCACATGCCTAAAACTGACGGCGGCATTTGCGTCTTCTGGGAACTTGAAGATGTCGGAAGCAGAATCAACACTGCGGAACACAGTTTCATTGGCTCAAACAGTTGGGTGCTTGAAGCGGTTCATAACTTGTATGACCCAAATGAAACCGGCTTGAGTGATGAAGTCATTGCACTGCATTCACAACGAACAGAAGCGATGATGCAGAAAGCGACAGACATGGACTTGAGCGTCAATGGAAGTTCATTGAACGTTCGCATTACAAACTGGTCTGGTCACAGCGTGCCAACTGGTTATCCAGAAGGACGCCGCATGTGGCTCAATGTTCGCTTCCTCGACGACCTTGGTGAACTCGTTCACGAACATGGTTATTATGATTGGCAAACAGCTGACCTCTCAACAAATGATACGAAAGTGTATGAAACAAAAGTTGGCATGAGTAGTGAGATGGCAAAGATGACCGGACTTGAAGAAGGACCGTCATTCCACTTAGTGCTTAACAACGTTGTTGAATCCGACAACCGCATTCCGCCACTTGGATTTACAAACGAAGCGTTTGATGCGATTGGTGCTGGCCCAGTCGGCTACTCATATGAAGACGGTCAACACTGGGACGACACGCAGTTTGCTGTGCCTGCTGGTGCAGTCCAAGCCGTTGTCACCCTTTACCACCAAACTTCAAGTAAGGAATATATGGAATTCCTTCGTGATGCCAATGTCACAAATGACACGGGGCAGATTGCATACGACCAATGGGAACTACTCGGGAAAAGCGCTCCGATTGTCATGGACAGTTCAATGATCGATCTCGACGATACTGGCACACCCGGTGACGTCAATGGTGATGGCGTGATTAATGTTTCCGATATCCTCATCATTATCAGCGAATGGGGACCATGCTCTGGCTGCCCAGCAGATGTCAACCAAGATGGTGTTGTCAACGTCAGTGATTTACTGCTCGCAATCGCGAACTGGGGTTAAGCCAAGACTATCTATAACTGAGTTATTGGTACAATAGCCAATCCGATGGCGTGGAATGGCAGACATTTCTTATCAATCGATGACTTAGGCAAAGCCGATGTGCTCATGCTTCTTAAGCGTGCCTCTGCTTTTCTTGACATGGGTGATGAGTTTGCCCCTGACGCACCCCTCAATGAAAAACTCGTCGCAAACTTGTTTCTTGAAAATTCGACGCGTACGCGTTGCAGTTTTTCAATCGCCGCAAAGCGCCTTGGCGGAGACATCATTGACTTGCTCGGCTCGACCTCAAGCGCGTCAAAAGGCGAAACGCTCGTTGACACTGCGTTGAACTTAGAAGCAATGGGTGTAAGCGGGATTGTGATTCGATGCAGCGAAGATGGAGCTCCCGCTTCAGTAGCAGAAGAAGTTGCGGTTCCAATCATCAACGCAGGTGATGGCGTAAGTGGGCACCCAACTCAAGCACTGCTTGATGCGTTAACGCTCACTCGTTACTTCGGCAGTGAAGATTTAAAAGGGCGAAGTGTTGCCATTGTTGGTGACATCGCCCACAGTAGAGTCGCCCGTTCAAATGTGCAGTGCCTCACAATGCTTGGTGCTGAAGTGACGCTCGTTGGTCCTGAAGCATTACTGCCAACAGATATTGATTGTAAGTGCACCACTGCATTCGATGACGTGCTTTCCGAAACGGATTGCGTCATGATGTTACGAGTTCAGTTTGAACGCGATGCAAAAGTTGGTGATGATTATCGAGCGGAGTTCGGCTTAACTGAAGAACGAGCAAAGTCGTTTGATGGTGCAATCATGCATCCGGGACCGATTAACCGCGGGCTTGAAATGGATGATGCAGTCGCAAACATAGACAGTTCCCCGCACAATCTCATTCTCTCTCAAGTGTCCTCAGGTGTCGCAGCCCGAATGGCCGTCCTTGAACACCTTATTGGATAACGCATGCAATTCAAAACAATCATAGAACCATTTCGCATCCGGCAAGTACAACCAGTTCGCTCAACCACACGCGAAGAACGAGTGGACTCCTTGCAAAAAGCGGGAAACAATGTCTTCCTTTTAAAAGCTGAAGATGTCCTCATTGACCTTCTCACAGACTCTGGCACAGGCGCCATGTCGAATGAACAATGGGCGGGCATGATGCGAAGTGATGAGAGTTATGCAGGAGCCGATTCATATTATCGATTTGAAGAAGCAGTGAAAGACATCACTGGCTTTACGCACATCATCCCTACACATCAGGGAAGAGCCGCCGAACGCATTCTCTTTAGTGCAGCAGTCAATGAAGGTGATGTCGTACCGAACAACACACACTTTGATACAACTCGCGCAAACATTGAAGCGCGTGGTGCAAACGCCATTGACATTCCAAATGAACATGCGAGTGATACACAGATTGTTGTCCCTTTTAAAGGCGACATGGACATCGATGAACTCGTCTCAATCTTAGAACAGTGGAAAGAAAAAGTTCCACTTGTCATGATGACGATTACGAACAACTCCAATGGTGGTCAGCCAGTCAGCTTAGAGAACATCCGCAAAGCAAGCGAAGTATGCAAACGTTTCAACGTGCCATTCTTTATTGATGCATGCCGCTTTGCGGAGAACGCTTGGTTTATCAAAATGCGTGAAGAGGGTTACTCTGAAAAAGAAACCATTGAGATTGCACGAGAAATCTTCTCTCTTGCAGATGGCGCAACGATGAGCGCAAAGAAAGATGGCATGGCAAACATGGGCGGCTTCCTTGCGATGAATGACGCCGCGCTTGCTGAAAAATGCAGAAGCATGCTCATCCTGACTGAGGGTTTCCCGACCTATGGTGGACTTGCTGGATACGATTTAGAATCAATCGCAGTTGGGTTGTATGAAGCGCTTCGAGAAGACTATCTCGCATACCGAATTCGCACAGTCGAATATGTTGGCGAACGGCTCATCGAAGCTGGGATTCCAATTCTAAGACCACCGGGCGGTCACGCCATTTACATCGATGCAAAAGCGTGGCTCTCACACATCCCTCAGGAACAATATCCGGGATGGGCACTTGCAAATACGCTATATATCGAGGGCGGCATCCGAACAAGTGAGATTGGAAGTGTGATGTTTGGATTACAACCAGATGGCAGTGAAGTTTATGCTGACAAGGAACTCGTTCGGCTGGCGTTTCCAAGAAGAGTCTATACCCAAAGTCATATCGATTACGTCGTTGAGGTGCTCTGTTACATCAACACAATCGTAAGTGAAGTCAAAGGCGTTCGCATTACGAAACAACCACAAGCGCTGCGTCACTTCACGGCTGAGTTTGAGAGTGTTTCGTAATCTGAGTTTACACTTCAGCCAACTACACTTCAGATAGCGGCATATCTGATTCAACGCGGTTGACGTTGTGTGACTGTTGCACATTAAGCATTTTTTCAATGCCACTGTCAGCCATTCGCCTTCGCACAGTTGCTGCATTAAACGTCGTTGAGAGCGTGTCGTTCACTAACGCATGCAAGTCCATTGCGATTTGCGCTTCGCTGTGAGCGTGTCCAATTGGAATAAGAGCTTGTTCAAACGATTGGAGAATGTTGTTGACATTCTCAAACGTTCCTGCCTTTTCTGCCCATGTTGCAGCGGGTAGAAACGCGTCTGCGTTCTCTGTCAGTTTGTTTGGAAGCGTGTCGATGGACACTAGGTATTGATGCTCACCAACACTTGGCGTATCCCAAGGTTCAGGATAATTCCCCGTCACGATGACCACATCAGCATTTGCTGCATCTTTACTCCATGCGTCGAAGTCTCGAAATTGACCGGCTGCGGTTGCAACGCCTCTTGCATTGGGCGCCTTCTCACTCCGTACAACAAATCCGCTTTTAAACGTTTTATCTTCGCCATCACTCGGGACTGGCCCAAGACCGATGATTGCGCTTTCATCAACACTTCTGACAAGTTCGCACAGTAGCCACGCATCTTCACAACTCAGATTTGGACTCAGTAACAGTGCAACAGATGATGCGTCTTTTAGTTTGCTCGCAACACTCGCAAGTGCAGACTCCCAAGCATGCGTTGCATCATCTTGGTCAATCGATTCGCCTTTGATAGCGGGATATGTACACCGCGATTCATCATGAACAAACTTCCAGCCATAGCGAACTTCATCCGTAATCCAGTATTGGTTCACATCAAGGTTCGTGCGTGGCTTGACACGATAGATTGTGTTGTTGTTATGTTCAATCTGAATATTGTCACCACTTGCAGTCAGTGGGTCGATTGATGGCGTCGTTTTTAAGAACCAGACTCGCTGTGAGAACATAAAGTCCTTATCGAGCATTGCGCCAACTGGGCAGATGTCGATGACGTTGCCGCTCAATTCATTATTAATGCCTTGACCGGGGAAGACATCAATACATTCTTTCGCACCACGACCATCAATATAAAGCTCACTTGTACCAGTGATTTCCTCAGTAAACCGCGTACATCGTGTACACATGATGCACCGATCGCCGTAAAGCATGATGTGGTCGCCGATGTCTTTCTTGCTTTGTGTAATTTTCTCAGTATCACAACGCCGAACACCACGACCATGTTCATAGGCATAATCTTGGAGCGTGCATTCGCCCGCTTGGTCGCAAATTGGGCAATCAATGGGGTGGTTGTTTAACAAAAACTCCATCACTGCTTTCTGATTCGCTGTTGCCTTTGGTGAGTTTGTATACACCACTTGTCCATCACCAGCAGGCGTTTGACACGTCGGTAACAACTTAGGCATGGGTTCAAGTTTATTGTCGTCGCGAGGGTTCGGCCCCCAAACCTCTGCCAAACAGATTCGGCAGTTTGCTACGACACTCAATGAAGGGTGGTAGCAATAATGGGGAATTGTCATCCCGTTTTCTTGCGCAACATCAAGGATTGATTGACCTTGGTCAAAATCACATGCTTTGCCATCAATGGTAATACTCGGCATAGGGTGAGTATTGTAGCGTAGGGATTATTCCCAAGGGTTACGGAAGGACCGTTTTGCAGGTCAGAATGATGGAACCAGATTCAAGGTCGAGTGCCTGAATCTGCACAATTCTGTCATCCATCAGTGCAACTTGAGCATCAAGCTCAAGTGAGACGTCGAGTGGTTCATCAATCATCGACGCAAGCATGGAGAGGGGTAGTGGAATTTTCCCAAGACGAAGCTTTTCTGGCGTGAGCAGGAGTGTCTCCCCGTTCACTTCCGCAGCACAAAAAAGTGCAACGGGCTGGCTCACCTCATCATGAACGCCCTTCACCCCGAACCAAATGCCACTTGGCGTCGATTGAAGCAAGGGGAGTGCCATGCCCTCTGGAATCTCCAAGTCTTCTTCATGTGTGAGCCAATCGGTGAGGCGATGTGTCAGCCACGCGTTTACTGCTGCGTCCTGAATACGAAGTTTCCACACTTCATCGTCAGGTCTCACCTTGTGAAACTCTTCGACAAGCCGAAACTCTGCTTGTTCAGCAATGGTTGCATCATTCGACGCACGCTCGGCGTCTACATACCAAGCCATCGGCGCAGATAAAAGCCAAAAGAGGAGTGTCACGCCAAGAATCGAGAGGAGCACCAGAACACTGAGCGTAATGAATGTCTTCTTCATAACTCAGGCAAGTGTACGCTGAATTGCTTTCACGCCTAAGAGGAGGAGCAAATTCAATCCGAGATAGAGAAGCCCTGCAAGCACAAAGAGGCGAACAAACATCGTCTCGGGTGGCAGGGAAACGGTTGCAAGAAGAATGCCGCCGCCAACAACGCCAAGAGTGTATCCACATTGTCCTGCCGCTTGCATCGTGCTAAAGACAAGTGTTGAGGCCTCTCTTCGAACACAAAGTGAAAAGGTTGATGGCATTAAGCCAGCTGAACCAATGCCATTTAAGAGTAAGCATGGGGCAAGCACCCATTCTGGCGGGAACCAGTGCATTAAGCCAAGCCCAGCAAGGGCAATACCGCATACACAAACTGCCAGTAGCCGAACCCTCATGCCCCCAATTCTGTCTGCAAGAAACCCCGCTGGCGTTGCAAAAATGGCGATTGCGACGAACATGCACGCCATTCCAATTCCAAGCGTACTACGATCAATGCCATATCCGGACACCAACAAGAGTGGCAATGTCACCGAAATGAGGGCCGAAATCAGGCGGTCGAGGGCTGAAAACCCTGCCCCCACCCATTCTTTTGCAACAAGCCGGACTCTTGCCAAGTGTTTTTTCGAGTGTTCGTTCACGATGTCGACAGTATTGCGTAATATCGCTGAAATTAGCAGTATTATCGCTGAAATACCCGCCCCTATCCAAAGCACATTGCTTGGGCTTGATTTACCAAGAATCGCCCCGAGCACCACGCCTGCCCCAAGCGAGAGGAACATCACCGTAAATGCCATGCCCATCCTTCCGCCATAACGGTCTCTTCGCCCTGATGCTGCGACCATTCGAATCGGAATCACTGAAAGCATCAAATCTGCGCCGCCCTCAACAAGTCGAAAGCAAAGCATCATCGACCATGAAGTTGCGTAGACCATTGCAATGAGCATCGCGACTGATGTCGCTGCAGCAAGCATCATGACAACTGACGCGCTGATGCGTTTGTTAAGCAATGCGAGAATTGCAATGACCGAGAGAGCGCCAATGATGTTCACAGCCATAAAGCCGTGCGCTGCGCCCTCAGACACACCAAACCTATCGACTGATAAGTCGTGAAGCATGGGAACGACCATCGCGTCAGGCACAGCTGCTAATCCAAGCAGCACGCAACCAAGCGCAACTGGATGTTTCGCCCGAGTTGAAGGTTGCTGAGATTGAGTGGTATCGTTCAGCGGATTGCTCAGTTAGTCAGTAGTGCTTACCAACTCAACATCAAAGATGAGGGTCGCACCTCCAGGGATAGGGCCGTTGGGACGTTCGCCATAGCCAAGGTGTGCTGGAATGATGAGCTTGCGTTTCCCGCCAACTTTCATTGAACCAACACCCTCTGTCCAGCCAGCAATGACACCATTGAGTGCAAACGATATTGTTTGGCCTCTGTCAACACTGCTGTCAAACTTGGTGCCATCAGTCAACCAACCTGTGTAGTGCACTTCAACATTGCTTGAAGCGCTTGCTGGTGTTTCACCACCGCCTTCAACGATGTCATACCATTGCAGACCACTGTCGCTTGATTGAATGTCACTTGTTACTGCGTCTCCGGGGAGTTCTTCCATTGGGGGTACCTTTGAGTATGGGTTAATGTCAATGAGCTCAACATCAAAAATGAGTGTTGAGTCCGGTGGAATTGAAGGCCTGCCACGCGAACCATACGCAAGTTCTGCAGGAATTCGTAATTTTCGTTTTTCGCCAATCTTCATTTCGCCAACGCCTTCGGTCCATCCACGAATCACTCTGTTGAGTGGGAATGTTGCAGGCGTGCCGCGATCAACGCTGCTATCAAACTTGGTTCCATCTTCAAGCCATCCTGTGTAATGGACCTTGACGGTGTCCGTTGCAACGGGCGAATCACCTTCGCCAGATTCGATGACCCAGCATTCAAGGCCACTGTCTGACACTTCTGGCTCACCGAAGACTTGCTGACCAGGAACATCAATAGCGACTGGAGCGTTATCTTCAAGCCCAAGTGATGCTAGGAATGCATCCATGCTTGGCTCTCTTCCAAGATAACCTTCGACAAGTTCGAGGCCATCGAGCGTGCCGCCCATTGCAAGAATCTTGTCGCGGTAATAGCGACCTGCTTCTTGATCAAGCATGCCAAGTTCTTTGAACCGTTGGAACATGTCTTGTGCATAGACGAGGGACCACATGTAACCGTAGTAACCCGCTTGGTATCCGGTCAAGTGCCCAAAACCGCCTTGATACCACGTACCGGGCGTGTGTGTGTACATTCGTGTTCGGTCATAGACGTCGTAGCCAACCTGCGTTGTGTCGACGATGCCATCCTCATCCGTGTGGAACGCTTGATCCATCAGCCCAAGATAAATCTGGCTTTCAGTTTTCATGCCGCTTTGTAAATTTTTCGCAGCAATCATGCCTTCAATGAGTTCTTGTGGCATTGGCGCTCCAGTTTCATAATGCTTCGCAAAGAGCGACAATGTTTCTGGAGTCCACACCCATTCTTCAAACATTTGTGATGGCGCTTCGACGAAGTCTCGCTCAACACCTGTGCCCGCAAATGTCGCATATTCCGCTTCACTTAGAATTGTGTGCAAGCAATGCCCAAACTCATGGAAGAATGTTTCGACTTCATCATGTGTCATGAGTGATGGCTTGTCTGCAGTTGGTTTTGTAAAGTTACAAACAAGTGCAGCAACTGGCATACGCTTTGAGCCATCTTCCCACACCTTGTGTTGAACGAGTCCCCACTGCGCTGCGTGCGAGTACTTGTTATCGCGAGGGTGAAGGTCAATGTAGAACTCGCCGAGTTGTTCACCGGTCTCATCATCCCACACTTCAAACAGTCGAACGTCTTCATGCCAAAGCGGTGTGCCACGATCGTCTGCTGAATCAGTAACTTCAACGTATGTGATGCCATAGAGGTATTGAGTGATGTCAAACAAACCATCCATGACGCCTTGCAATGGGAAGTATTGTTGAACTTCTTTTGAGTCCACTGCATACTTTTGATTCTTGATTCGGTCATAGTAGAAGCTGAAATCCCATGGGTGAAACTCTGCTTCTGGGTCACCGAGATGATCGCGCTTTGCCGCGACCATTTCTGCATAATCTTGCTCAGACTTTTTCCGTACAACTGGAATGAGTTTGTCGTAAAACGCTTGAACCGTCGCAGCATCCTTCGCCATACGGACTTCAATCTCATAATCAGCGGTTGTGTCATACCCAAGGATGTCTGATGCCTCATCCCGAAGCTTGATAATCTTCTCAAGGACTTCAACGTTTTTTCGTCCTGCACGGCGAGAGTAGGACCACCACACTTTTTGACGCGTTTCTGGCACTTCACAGTAATCCATGATGGGACCAAACGTCGGGTAATCAAGCGTGACAAGATAGACGCCATTGACTTCCATCAAACTATCAATGATGGATTGAGGCGTTCCTTGTAACTCAGCAAGCGTGAGCGGAATCACTGTTTCATCAGTACGAATGTTTGCTTCAAACTCAATTGATAACTTCCCGAGTTCTTTCTGAATCTCTTTCAGTTCTTCTCGTTTCTCCTCTGGAAGCATCATGCCGCTTCTCTTGTAGTCGCGAAGCGTGTGCTCAATGAGTCGTGCTTGTTCACCTTCAAGTTGAGGGTTCGTATCGGCGTACGCCTTCACTGCGTTGTAGAGCGCTTCGTTTGTTGCAAAGTCAACTGCCCACTCGCTCCAGAACTGTTCGCCCTTTGTCGCTGCTTCGCGAATGCTTGAGTTTGGGTGCACATAACCCATAAAGAGCGACATGTTTGCCGCTTCATCGAGGCGAGCCATCATTGAATCGATTGCACCAATCGTGTTTTCAAAAGTCCGCTCATCGTTTGGAATAGCTGATATCGCAGCAATTTCTGCGTCAGCATTTGCAAACGCTGCTTGAACTCTCGAAGTGAGTTCTTCAGGTGTCGTCGGAATTCGTCTGTCTGCATATGCAGTCAACGAACAAATGAGAAGTACGCAAGTCACGAATAGTTTCATAGGTTTTTCCTTTGTTTGAGCCACATAGTGTATAAAAAAAGGTCTCTCAGCGTATCGCTGAGAGACCCTTTCAATCAAGAATTCAATTGAGTTATGCAGTTGCTGCAGCAGCCATTGATTCAGCTTTTGCTTTTGCATCTTCAAGCGTGCCAACATACATAAATGCTGATTCTGGAAGGTCGTCGCCTTCACCATCACACAATCGTTCGAATGAATCAATTGTTTCTTCAAGTGATGAAGTAACGCCTGGGAATCCAGTAAATTGTTCTGCAACGTAGCATGGTTGACTGAGGAATCGTTCAATACGACGTGCTCTTGCAACGGTGAGTTTATCTTCTTCACTCAATTCATCAACACCGAGAATCGCGATGATGTCTTGGAGGTCGGCATATCGCTGAAGGATGTTTTGAACACGTCTTGCAACAGCGTAGTGACGTTCGCCAACAATACCTGGATCCAAAATTCGTGAAGTGGATGACAGTGGGTCAACCGCAGGGTAAATGCCTTTTTCAGCAATCTTACGTTCAAGAACGACAAATGCGTCCAAGTGACTAAATGTCGTTGCTGGCGCAGGGTCTGTAAGGTCGTCCGCAGGAACATAAATCGCTTGAACAGAGGTAATCGCGCCTTTGCTCGTTGAAGTAATTCGTTCTTGAAGTTCACCCATCTCTGTTGAAAGCGTTGGTTGGTAACCCACAGCTGATGGCATCCGACCGAGAAGCGCGGAAACTTCTGAGCCAGCTTGAGTAAACCTAAAGACGTTATCAACAAACATCAATGTTTCTTTACCTGACTCGTCTCTGAAGTTTTCAGCCATTGTCAATGCTGAAAGTGCGACTCGAAGTCGAGCTCCTGGTGGTTCGTTCATTTGGCCGAAGACCATCGCCACTTTATCGAGAACGGAAACTGTTTCACCTTTTTCATTCGTGAATTGTGCTTCTTGCATCTCACGCCAAAGGTCGTTGCCTTCACGTGTTCGTTCGCCAACACCAGCAAATACTGAGTAGCCATCGAACTCACGAGCAACACGTGCAATCATCTCTTGGATGATGACTGTTTTACCGACACCAGCACCACCGAAGAGACCAATCTTACCGCCACGAACAAATGGGCAAAGAAGGTCAACGACTTTAATACCGGTTTCAAGGATTTCATTGTTTGGGTTGAGGTTTGCAATTGATGGAGGCGCTGTGTGAATCGGCATGTAAGTGTTTGCTTCGACTTCACCACGCTCGTCAACAGGGTCGCCGAACAAGTTAAAGACGCGACCTAACACACCTTCACCGACTGGCACTTTTACTGGTGCGCCAGTGTCGTCACAAGTTTGACCTCTTCGTAGACCGTCAGTACTACCGAGTGCAACGCATCGAACACGTCCGCCGCCAAGGTGTTTACTCACTTCACCGACAAGTTTTACTTTTTCACCCGCATTTTCAAGTTCAACGATGACTGCGTTGTAAATTTCTGGCATTGATTCTGCTGGAAATTGAGCGTCAAAAGTTGAACCGATGACTTGAATGATTACGCCTGATGTGGCCATTATTTGATTCCAAGAATAAAAGTTCGTGATTAAGAAAACCCCTATACAAAAGGGTTTCGCTGAACACCGCAGGATACCGAAAATTCCATGTTTTTGCAATCGGTACGAGGGTTTCATCAGCAGCATTTCACAGTGAAAATTGCCTAAGAGTGGTATACTTCCCCGCTAATGAAGTTCACATTCATAGACAGCATCACGTTGAAAGAGGAAAATCGAATTGAGGCGGTGAAAAGAGTCCTCCCAGAGGATGAATATCTCAAAGACCACTTTCCGACCTTTCCCATTATGCCTGGCGTACTCATGCTTGAAACCATGGTCCAAGCGGCATCAGCGCTTCTCTCAAGTGATGGGGAGCGGCTCGTCCTTGGTGCTGTGAAGTCTGTAAAATATGGGGCAATGGTCAGACCAAACGATGAGCTGACAGTCAATATCGAAGTAAAAAAACAACATGAAGATGGTTCAACGACCCTAAAAGGGGTGGGAACCGTTAAAAGGCACGATTCAAACGAAACATTCACAGCCGTTTCAGGGCGGTTTACAATGCGTCCTGCAACGTTCAACTAAGTATGAGGAGACGGTCCATGAGCCGCGATGAAATCTTTGAAAAAATTCAAACAGTTCTTGATGATGCGCTTGGTGTCGATGAGGACGAAGTGACCCCTAATGCGAGCTTAACAGCGGACTTGGGTGCTGAGTCAATCGACTTTCTTGACATTGTGTTCAGAATTGAGAAGACATTTGATATCAAGATTCCACAGGGCGAGTTGTTCCCAGAGGGACTCACAGAAAACCCTGAGTGGGTTGCAGATGGAAATCTCACTGACGAAGGCCTTTCCATGTTGAAAGAACGAATGGGTCACGTCAATTTTGACGCCATCGAAAACGGTGATCGGAACGTCTCAAAAATTGCTGATTCCATCACAGTTGACTCCCTCGTCAACTTTGTTGAGATGAAACTCGGTTCATAACGTGCCATGCGTTGGCTTTGGATAGACAGCATTATTGAACACGAGCCCGAATCACGGCTCGTTGCGATTAAAAATATCTCGCTTTCCGAGGACCATTTGCACGATTACTTCGTCAATGGTCATGTGGTTGCTCCCTTTTCACTTTTGATTGAAGGCATGGCACAAACTGCTGGCATTCTCGTTGGAAGTGTGAGCAGGTTTAAGGAAAAGGTCATACTTGCAAAAATTGCACATGCAAACCTTGATCGGGATGTGACGGCTGGTGATTGCGTGCGATTTGACGCAACAATTGAACGGCTCGACAAAGCTGGAGCATCAACAACTGGGGTCATTGACCGGCGCGTTGCCGGCGGTGATGCGTGGGAACGTGTCGGCACCATCGAACTCATGTTCAGTCATATCGATAACAACATGGCGGGTGTTGAATTCCCAGAAGACAACTTTGTGTTTTCAGATAATTTCAAAATGGTATTAGAGCAAGCAGGGCTCGCCTCGCTTGCAGAAGAAGTGAAGGAAGAACAATGCCTCGGTTAAAAACAATTGACCCATCAACAGACACTGGAGCTGGTGCAGACTTACTCAATGGACCGCTTAAGGAAAAACAAATCAACATCTTTAAAGGGCTCGCAGCACACCCGCCAGTTCTTGAAGCGTTTCTTGGCTGGGCAACTGGTTCTAAGGGTGGCGCATTATCGCCAGTCGAGGGCGAAGTTGTCCAACTCGTCACAGCAGAAAAGAATCAGTGCACATACTGCGCATCAGCACACACAAAGGTCGCAAGTGGCACTGGGTTAAGCGAAGAAGAAATCATTAACATCAGGCGTCGGCAATCAAGTGACGACAAACTCCAAGCGCTTATCAACTTCACTTCAGAAGCAGTAGACAGTTATGGAAACGTCAGTGATGAGACGCTTCAAGCATTCATGGATGCCGGATACTCAACTGAAGCAGCAATTGAAGTGGTTGCGGGCATCTCAGTGATGACATTTACAAGTTTTTACAATCACATCAATGACACTGAAGTCGATTTCCCAGCGATTCCAGAGCTCTAAATCAATCAAACAATATCATCAATGAACAGAACCCCTTCATTTGAAGGGGTTCTGTGTTTAGGCACTTCGTATCAAAATGCCCAAAGGGAGAACTGTGAATGGTCTACGCCATTCACTTTTTCATAGGAGAAACAATCATTGTGCTTCATATGCACTATGACACGCACGTGGTCACATGCAACTCAAGGTCACACATTTTGAGTTCTGTTTGTACGGATTGTGCCACTTACTCATACAATAGGCATCTGAATGACTGCACACATTGCAATCTATGCGGGCTCCTTTGACCCAATCACTTCTGGTCACCTTGATGTAGTCAAGCGTGCACGCGGTATGTTTGACAAGGTCATCATTGGCATTGGTCAAAACCCAGATAAACAATCGCTTCTACCGTGTGAAAAAAGAGTTGCTCTTGCAAAAGCACTCGTTGAAGAACTCGTTAGTGAATCTCCAGAACTTGCACCTGTCGAAGTCACCCCATATGAAGGGCTCACTGTTGACTTTGCAAAAGCGTCCGGCGCTGTTGCGCTTATTCGTGGTATTCGAAACGTCACTGACCTTGCTGCAGAAACGCAACTTGCCATTACAAATAGACAAGTCGCGAACATCGAAACTGTGTTTATCGTGACTGGCGAGATGTATGCATTTACCTCATCGAGTCTCATCAGACAAATCGCTGCACTTGGCGGCGACTTAGAACGGTTGAGTAATCTCATTCCTCCGCTTGTGATTGAAACATTACAAACCATGCAGAAGGAAGATGGGGGTCCTCTTCAATCACTCATTCAAGAAAACCAAATGGATTAACCCATGGATTTTAGAATCGTATCCATTGGCACATTATCAAGCCATCCCAATTGGAATGAGCCAAATGAAGTTCGCACAGGCCACGCAACAACGACCGTCATAAAAAGTGAAGACGCCGTCTTGCTCGTTGATCCTTCGCTTCCGGCTCAAATGGTTGATGCAAAACTGCATGAGCGGTGGGGATTACGCCTCTCAGATGTCACGCATGTGTTCCTCACAAGTTTTGATGATGACCGCACAAGAACGCTTGATGGTCTAACGCATGCACAGTGGTTTATGCATGAGCCAGAAATCGAGTGTGCAAAGCAACATGTAAGTGAAGCTCTGCAACATGTTGAACGTGACGATGAACTCGAGCGGTGGCTTGAAAGCCAACTTCAAAAACTTGATGGGTTTCAAGTCCCAGAAGACCACTTTCTGCAGGGCGTCGACTTGTTTCCATTACATGGCCACACGCTTGGCACGTGCGGACTTTTATTGCCAACACCAAAACGCACAATCGTTATTGCAGGCGATGCAGTTCCATCGAGGGAACATTTAGAACGCTTAACAGTGCTTCCCACAACACAAGATATAGAAAGCGCACAAGAATCGATGAAGGAGTGCGTTGATATTGCTGACATCATTATTCCTGGACGAGACAACATTCTGCTCAATCCACTTCGATCATGATCTTACTGCCAATCATTCTTTCATTGACAAGCGTGCAATCACCAGAGCAAATGAGTGATGAACTCAAAGCGTCGTTTCTGATTGGCGCACGCTCAGCATCACATCAAAGAGCCATTCCAATTGTCAATCAAGTCGTCCTTGTTCCAAATGAAGCGACCTATCTCAATGAAATCTCAAAGTGGTCGCCGCAAGGACAATGGCCAGTCCTCTTTGAAAGTGAACCAAAAACATCACAGTTCATTCGGGCGTTTAAACCAAAACGCATTCTTCGTGCTGATGCCATTACACCGCCTAAAGAATCAATAGAAACGCAATACAGGCGCGCGATTGCTTCCGCTTGGGGTGACGAGTCGAGCATCCGAAAAGCACTTGCTCAACTTGAGAAGAAACCGCTTGGCGTTGTCATCACAAATGAACAAGACTCTGCGAGGACTGCTGCTGCCGCACTCGGTGCTGCATATGGTCAACCGATTAAGTTCATCGGCAAGCAAGGCAATGGGAACACTGTTCTTACTTCGCAAGAGACGACGCAGTTGATAAAGCGAATCGATGGTGCGATCAAAGAGACGGGGTACACATACGATGCGCTCGGTGATGACATCGATTCGATTACGGTGTGTATGTCAATGCCATCACGCGTCACCTTTCAAGGTGCACGCGAGAACCCAGTTGCAATTTCAGACGTAATCGGAAGACATCAAGATGGGTCGCGGTATGCATGGACTGGATGGATATTCGGTTCAAAAAGTGACGCGGCGTACATGGCGATGTGCAGTTTGTTCTTAGACCGAACTTCGTACTGGTTTTGCAACACGTATCAAGATAGCGGCGCGTGGAAAGTCTATGGTCTAGAGCACCTCGAGGCGCTACTTCCAAAGTTTGGGTTACAAGGCACGATTATCGAGGGGAGTGTTCGAGCGCTTCAAGAAGCTGACATCGGCGGCGTCACTGCAGACGTCATGTACATGAACTCAAAAGGCAACGCCGATTTCTTCGACATGAAGAACAACCGTTCCTCGCCAGCGTGGATACCGATTCTTAACACGCCGTCAACTCTCATGATGGTTCACAGTTGGTCACTCAAGAATCCAACCGAGCGACTTACAGTTGGCGGAACGTGGTTGTCACGCGGGGTGTATGCCTACATTGGCTCGAGCCATGAACCAATGTTGTCTGCCTTTGTTCCTCCATCTGAAATGATGCGACGAACAATGAGCGGTTTTCCGTTTCTTGTTGCTGCACGGTGGCACGATGGTCAAAACATGTTTGCAAAACCGTGGAGAGTGAACACAATCGGTGATCCTTTAATGCTCTGCCCACCAAAAGAGTACGTGTTAAGAGAGAAGATAGAACCGTCGTCTTCAGATGATTATGTTGATGTATTGCTTGATGTGCGCCATGCAATGGAACAAGCAAACGGAGAGCCAACCGATGAACATTTTGCAAGAGCCATGCAACTCACCACGCTGATTGGCGAAGACGACATTACGTATGGTCTTTGGAAAGCCGCCCTTGAACGCAATGTCGTAGGCGCGCAGTCCGCAAAACGAGCATTGCCCTCACTCTTTCGACTTCAAAAAGTTGATGACTTCTTGTGGGCGTATCGCATTGTGTTAAATCCGAACCGTCTTGAAAAAGACATGTTGTGGCATCTCTGTTCGCTCAAAACAAACACGCCAATTGATATCTTGATGAAAAATGTTCGCACGCCCTTTGCATGTGATGACATCACGCTTATTGCACCGCGAGTGTTGAACTCACATGGCTCCAATGCCGTATTACAACTGATTGCGCAAGCGCTTGAAAAGGCAAACGGAAGGAACAAACGCGAATTGGAACGAATGAGGAAAACGTATGGCGGATAACACACCACTCGTACTCATCATTCGTGACGGTTGGGGTGAAGCGCCACCGAATTGTCCTGAAGCGCCATCGAAAACAAACGGCGTTCTCAATGCTACGACGCCTGTCGCTGACACATTACGAGAGACGTCGCTTACCACCATGATGCAAACAAGTGGCGTAAGTGTTGGGCTGCCAGAAGGCGTGATGGGAAACAGTGAAGTCGGACACCAAAACATTGGCGCGGGGCGCATCGTTCCGCAAGAACTCATGCGATTATCCATGGCGGCAGAATCAGGTTCGTTCGCAAGCAATGATGTGATTCAAGATGTGTTCAAGCGAGGGAAAAACGGAGGCACTGCGCACATCGTCGGGCTTGTCAGTGATGGTTGTATAC
>JAERSY010000029.1 GCA_016845245.1 Phycisphaerae bacterium | reverse complement strand
ACCAATGGCAGCAGGCATTGGTGCAGGGCTCCCAATTGTTGAGCCAACTGCTTCAATGGTTGTTGACATCGGTGGTGGTACAACTGAAGTTGCCATTATGTCATTGGGTGATATTGCAACATGTGAATCAATCCGTACAGCAGGTGATGATTTTGATGAAGCAATCATTAACTACATCAAGAAAACATATAGCTTGACAATCGGCGAGCAAACAGCTGAGCGAATCAAAATAGAAGTTGGTTCAGCAGCACCGATGAAAAAAGAAACAACGATTGATGTGCGTGGTCGAGATAACATTACTGGATTGCCGCGGAAAATTACTGTGACGAGCGAAGAGATTCGAGAGTCACTATCAGAGCCAATTGAAGATATTCTTGAGGTTATTAAACGAACACTTGAGCGAGCAGAACCAGAATTGGCTGCGGACTTGGTTGATAATGGAATATGCATCGCTGGTGGCGGCGCGTTACTTCGTGGAATCGATGTTGTGATTTCAAACGCAACCGGCCTTGATGTAAGCATTGCAGAAGACCCATTAACTTGCGTTGCTAGAGGAACAAGCATTTACCTTGATAATCTAGAACTTTGGAAATCAGTCCTTGAATCAGACATGGGCGATTAATCATTGATTCGTAACTGAAAAGTGAATCAATATCTAACATTTCGAAGACCAGTGCGAGCATTGCCGGTTGTGGTATCTCTCACGCTAGCGGTTTCTTTGTTTCCTGCATCGTGGCTTGGGTGGACTAAAGACATTGCAGACCTTGTTCGTGTCCCCGTCACGCCTCTGTCACACGTCGGTGTACTGATGACTGGTTGGATGAGACCCGCTGCTCAACTTTCTGACTTGCCGACTGATCAAGAAGAACGAAACACGCTCGCGATTGCAGAGAGAGAACATTACCGTCAGCTTTATCACGCGCAGCTGCTTCGTTCAACAGAGCTTGCAGATATTTTGAGAGAGTTGCAGCAATTACCTGAAACGGCATTCCTAAATCCACTGCCTCCGATTTCAGTTCCGGTTGATATCACCGGAATCAATCCTCACAATCCTTCTGCACCAGTCGAACTAAAACTCTCAAGGGGGGTATCTGAACGGTTAAATGAGGGTGACCTTGCGATTGTTGGTAGAGATGTCGTTGGAAGGGTGACTGATATTGGATTGACTCGAATCTCGTTATTGCCAACAACGCACGCGCAGCATGGTCATCTACGCGCTTCGATTGTCCCTGCACATCCGAACTCAGGTCGCTCGCCAATTCTTGCAACTGTTCTTGCCTATGCAAATGGGAAGGCGCACTTGTATGCTGAATGCGCCTCTTCTTTAGACGTTCAGATTGGGGACTTGGTCGTCATCGATGATGCAAGTTGGTCGGAACTTGCGAAAGGACTCATTGTTGGGAAAGTGACTGCGGTAAACCCAATCGATGAAGCGCCGCTACGAGTGTCACTAGAAATCACGCCTCGGCGAAAACCGAGAGATGTCGCAAGAGTCATTGTCCTTGGCAGTGGGGAGGGTGGCATCGAATGAGAATCTTTGTTGTTTTGATTGCTGCACTGCTTGCCCTTGCATTTGACTCTGGTTTCTCAGGGTTGTTTACGTTGAAGTCAATTGGAAACGTGACGCCTACAGTCATGCCATGTGTTGTTGTGTTCGTCGCGCTCTTTGCGCCTGAGCTAACAGCACTCATGACAGTGCTCATCCTTGGCGTGCTCGTTGATTTGTCTCCGGGTTATGGGCATCTAACGAACGGCGCGTACCTTATTGGTCCACATGCCCTTGGGTACTTCGTCACGGGACTCTTCATCTTAAAACTGAGGAATATCGTTTTTCGACGGCGAATCTTGACAATTGTTGTCTTTGCCATGGGGTGTGTGCTTGTGACTGGAGCAGTTGAAGCATTTATTCTCATCATACGCGGCCTCATGCCGTGGACACCTCCGATAACGAGTAATGGATTTGGAGCGTTCTTAAAATTGATTGGAACTTCGATCTATACAGGCATTGTCGCCGTACCAATTGGGTGGTGTTTATTGTCTACCATAGGTGTATGGAGGTTCCATTCACCAAATGGTCGCAGGGCAACATGGAGATGAGTGCATGAGTACGTGGTACATCAAAGATGCGGGTCCTACTTGGCTAGAACCGTTTTCAGATTTACGAGCATCATTTGAGTTTCGTAATGGCGGGCTTACTATTCTTGAACGGTTGATTCAGGAAAAGGGGTCAGAGCCAGCAGGGTTTATATGTGAAGATGATGTGCGGGGTGCGATGATTGCTGAACGAACGGGCTTGCCCCTTGCAAGCGAAGCAGAGGGTGATGTTATCGAGCATGAACCCATGTCGCTGTGGAGTGTGCTCGATGTACTGCCAATGACGTTAGCAAGTGATCTAGAAAACGCAGGTGAGTTGGAATACCCATCCGAGTTGGTGACAGTGGGCGCGCACAACCTAGATGTTCATCCAACAGCAACGATTTATCCGAATGTCGTGTTTGATGTCTCAAATGGAGCCATCCGTGTTGAAGAGGGTGTCACCATCAAGGCGGGTTCAGTCATTACGGGGCCCTGTTGGATTGGTAAGCATTCAACGCTTAGTGAGCAGAGCGTCATCAAAGCAAACACAGTCATTGGCCCCGTGTGCAAGGTTGGGGGTGAAGTTGGCGGGACTATCTTTCAGGGTTATGCAAACAAAGTCCATGATGGTCATCTTGGCGATTCAATCGTTGGGGAGTGGGTCAATCTCGGTGCTGGAACGACTAATTCAAATTTACTTAACACATATGGCGAGGTCATCGTTAAAGATTTGAATGGCAAGCGCCATAAGACGGGTCGCACGTATGTTGGTAGTTTTATTGGTGACCATGTGAAAACTGCCATCTCAACGAGACTGATGACAGGAACAATTCTTGGGACTGGCGCGATGATTGCTTCAACTGCACCCGCACCCTCACCAACACACCGGTTTGCTTGGGTAACCGATGCTGGAACACGAGCGTACAACACTGATAAGTTTATTGCGGTAGCAGAAACAGTAATGGCGCGGCGTAACCAATCACTACATGATGCAACTAAAGAAGTATTAAGGCAGCTTACACGTGAGTGACCGAAAATCGTTGTACATCATTGATGGGCATGCGCAGTTTTTTAGGGCGTACTATGCAATTCGAAACCCGATGAGTTCGCCTGTGACAGGTGAGCCAACAAACATGGTGTATGGCTTTACATCAATGTTGCTAAAGCTCATTCGAGAGGAAAACCCAGATTACTTAGTCGTTGTCATCGATGTTGCAGGAGATCAAGACACATTTAGAAGTGAGATTGACTCTGAGTACAAAGCAAATCGTGAAGCTGCACCAGATGATTTTGGCGGGCAAGTCGATCGTTGTTTAGAAATGATTGAATCGCTTGGCATTCCAGTATTGGGAGAGCCAGTCTATGAAGCAGATGATGTCATCGCATCACTTGTCAAACGAATGGAACGAGAGCAGCCAGAGTTAGACATTAGGATTATCTCAAGAGATAAAGACTTAACACAGTTGATCACTGACTCAGTTGAGCTGTTTGATGCACATAAGGGTTCAACAGTATTGCCTGATGATGTGTTTAAAACACAGGGTATGGGTGTCGAGCCATCGATGGTTGCTGACATTCTGGCGTTAATGGGTGACACAAGCGATAACATTAAAGGCGTCGCTGGAATTGGTCCTAAAACTGCAGCAAAACTGATCATGGAGTTCGGGTCGATTGATGGGATTTATGAAAACATCGATTCCATAAAAGGAAAACGAAAAGAGAATCTCCTTGCAGGTAGAGAACAGTTAAAAACAAGTCGAGAACTTGTCACCCTGATTGAAGATGTCGAGTTTGATTTTGATATCAAAAGTGCAGAGTCAATCCCTGCTAACTGGGAGCTCAAACCGGTGACTTCACTGTGTAAAGAACTTGGGTTCAACAGGTTTCCAACAGAAGTTGCTGCAATTGCATCGCCGCCAGTTGAAAAGAAAGAAACAGTAAGACAATCCATCCGTGGCGGTTTGTTTGATATGGGGCCTGACCAAAACCATCCTGCATACAGTGCGGGTTACACATGTGTTGACACGAAGGCAAAGTTCAAAGCATTGTTAAAACATCTGAAGGGTGTAAAAACAATTGCAGTTGATACTGAAACGACGGGTCTCAACCCGATGGAGGCAGAGCTATGCGGGATTTCTGTTTCAATTGGGGAGGGTGATGGTGCATACATTCCAACGAAGTGTCCTGAGAAGCACTTAAGTGAAAATGAAGTTGTAGAAGGTCTTAAACCAATACTTGAAGATGCATCCGTCGCAAAAATCGGGCACAACATAAAGTATGACTTGGTCGTATTGAACCAAGCAGGGATTGAGGTACAGGGCGAGTTGCACGACACGCTCATTGCAGCTTGGCTCATTGATGCATCGCGAAGTGGATACTCGATGGATGCGGTCGCCCTCGGTACGCTTGATTACGAATGCATATCGATAAAAGAACTCATCGGAACGGGCAAGAATCAAATCAAGTTTAATGAAGTGCCAATTGAAGACGCGTGTCCGTACGCGTCAGAAGATGTCGATATCACTTTTAGACTCTGGAATGTGTTTGAGCCAAAGTTAAAAGCAGAGGGGTTGTACGAGTTATACGCAGATGTAGAAATGCCGCTCGTTCGAGTCCTCGCATCGATGCGGCTTTCAGGAATTGAAGTTGATGCAAACGTCCTTGAAGAACAACGAGAAGTGCTGTCTGTGCGAATTGATGAGTTGAAAAACGACATTGAGGAAGCTGCACCCTATTCGTTTAACCCTGATTCTCCCAAGCAACTTTCCGAAGTATTGTTTAATAGTAAATCGGACGAGAAGCCGGGACTTGGTTTGAAACCAGTCAAAAAAGGGAAGTCTTTCCATTCGACTGATATGGAAGTCATGGAAAAACTTTCTGGTGATGCAAGTGTCACGACACCACTTCCGTCACTCATTTTGGAATACCGACAACTTACGAAACTCGTCAACACTTATCTCGTTGGGTTAAAAGAAGCAATCAATTCAAAGACTGGACGGATTCACGCATCATTTAATCAAACGGGGACATCGACCGGCCGCCTGAGTAGCAGTGACCCGAACTTACAGAACATCCCAATCCGTTCAGAGATTGGAAGAGCGATGCGTAAAGCGTTCGTTCCAAAGAAAGATTTTGTCTTTGTCGCTGCAGATTATTCTCAAGTCGAGTTGAGAATGCTTGCGCATCTGAGTAATGACAAAGCACTCATTCAAGCATTTGAAGAAGGTCAAGATATTCACAAGGCAGTTGCATCGCAGGTCTTCGACACGCCATTTGATGAAGTGACTGGAGATCAACGTTCAGATGCTAAAGCGGTCAATTTCGGCATTGTGTATGGCATTACGAAATGGGGACTCGCAAGACAATTACAGTGTTCAGTTGATTATGCTGAAGACGTCATCACTGAATACAAGAATCGTTTCAAAGGGATTGATTCGTTTCTTGGAGATTGCGTGTCTTTTGCAGAAGAACATGGGTACGTTGAAACTATTTTAAAACGTCGAAGGTACATCACTCAGATTGATGCTACGAATCAACAGCAGCGAATGCTTGGAGAACGGCTCGCCATCAACAGTGTGGTGCAGGGGAGCGCTGCAGATTTAATTAAGGTCGCAATGAATCAAGTACAAGAAGCATTTGCAGACACACAAGTGCAGTTGCTGCTTCAAATCCATGACGAACTGATGCTTGAAGCGCCAAGCCAAGACGCAGCATCCGTTGAGCAAGAACTCATTGGTATCATGGAGTCAGCGATGGAACTCAATGTGCCAATAGTTGCGGACGCTTCAGTAGGCAGTACTTGGGCTGAGTGTAAGTAAGAAAAATTTTCGCTGCACATGTCCGCCGAGCTAATAAAAAAAACAAGACCAGAGGTCTTGTTTTTTGTAACGAGGCGGACGGGACTCGTTGCTTTCAGCTTTGCTGAAACCACAGAAGAGGACTGCGTGACAACTGTCACGCATGTGCAGCTTCCTGCACATGTCCGCCGAGACAAATAAAAAAACAAGACCAGAGGTCTTGTTTTTTGTAACGAGGCGGACGGGACTCGAACCCGCAACACCCGGCTCGACAGGCCGGTACTCTAACCAATTGAGCTACCGCCCCTGATTGGGGTAGAGAGGGATTTTAGCATGGTGCGAAAGAGGGTCAAGGGGGCTGTGAACGGTGTTTCACCCCTTTTTTGCTTCATTCAATGAGATTGCGTTCGATAACACTCGATGAATGCCCTTTTTTAACGGATTAGTGTTGGTCATACGCCTTTTTTGCGTTATTCTGAAGGGTCTAACTTAAGATTTAACAGTTGCGAGTCGTTTCTCGCAACCACTTGAGGAATTATGCGAATTCGTACGTAATCACAGATTTCTTACGTATGAAATGCGAACGGGGGATGCCGTTCAAAAAGGAGAAATGATATGGCAACTGGTTTATCGAAATGGGCTTCCCTAGCAACTTCAGTATGCGTTGCAATTGGATGTTCAAGCACATTGTTTGCTGCACCAACGTTGAATCCTGGTGGTGACAGATTAGAACAACATATCAATGGCGCACTCCAACTTGAAAGTAGCTGGAACGCTCGCTTGGATATTCATCAGTTTCCTGGAGAAGCCATTCTTCTCGAGATCCCTTACGGCAGGGACACAATCACACTAGACCTTTCACCACATTCCATTCGAGCTGATGGCTACCAAGTCTTCATGCAAGATGATGATGGCGAGCTCTATGAAGTAGAACCAACTCCTGTGCGAACACTACGCGGTAGTGTCGATGGATATTCAGAGAGTGTTGTTGCAGCTTCGCTCATGGATGATGGACTCCACGCACGAATTCGATTGAGCAGTGACGTAGAGTTTTGGATGGAGCCAGTTGGCGACCGAGTAAAAGGCGCATCATCTGACCTTTATGCGTTCTACTTTACTTCTGACATCATTGCTAGCGGTGGCACTTGCGGTGCTGCCGACCATATGGATGTTGGCAAGGTTCTTGAAATGCTTGCAGTAGACAACGCGAGCAATGAAGTGTCGAACCTTGGTGAGGTCATTTGTACAGCTCAACTTGGTGTCGATACTGACTACGAGTATTACCAAGATTGGGGTAGCAATACCGAATCCAGAATTGAACAAGTCGTCAATGCAATCAACACTCAATACGAAGAAGATGTTGCGATTACTTTAGAGATTACAACCATCATCGTTCGTTCATCCTCAAGTGACCCGTACACTTCATCGAATGCTGAAGTCTTGTTGGGCGAGTTTGGCAATGAGTGGGCAAACAACCAAGGTGGAATTCAGCGGGATCTCGCACACTTGTTTACTGGTAAAAGTCTCCAAAACGGCACAATTGGTATCGCTTGGCTTGGTGCAGTCTGTTCTAACTCTGCATATGGCTTAGCACAATCAGATTGTTGTGGCTCCTTCGGTTGCGCAACAGATTTATCAGCTCACGAGATTGGGCATAACTTTGGTGCTGGTCACTGTAACTGCACGAGTTACACGATGAACCCTTACCTCGTTTGTGCTAACCAGTTTAATGCTGGTTCAATCAATGAAATCAATGCGTTTGCAAACTCTATCAATTGTTTGAGTTGTGCGAATCAAGCGCCAACAGGTGCTTGCTGCGTTGGCAATAGTTGTGTTGAGATTTATGAATCAAACTGTAACGCGGGTGGCGGTATCTGGCAGGGTGACAACACAACATGTGGCGCATCCTCATGTGTCGCTCCTCAAGGTGCTTGCTGTGTAGCAGGCAGTTGCTACGAATATGAAGAGTATGATTGTCAACAAGCTGGTGGCGATTACGCTGGTGATGAAACAAACTGTAATACTGTCGGCTGTGCTCTTGGCGCATGCTGTGTAGGTATCGATTGTTCACTGACACTTCTCGAAGATTGCTCAGGTAGTTGGTATGGCGACAATACAAGCTGTGCAGACGTTTCCTGCGGCGCTGGTGCAGACAATCTTAATTATGAACTCCGAACATGGTCACGCTCAGATGGCCAGTCAATGGAAACATACGACGTGTACTTCCCAAGTACTGATCCAAACACACGAATGGTTTCAGTCTTCGGTCATGATGCTGACCTCCTTCAGATTCGAGGATGGAGTAATGCAGAGTTTAACGGAAGTGCATACCTTGTCGAAATCCACCAATCATCTTATGGTGGTGACCTCGCGCACGACCGCGTTCTTGATCCTGTGCTTGGTGATGACTTAGTCTATGACTCATATGTCACAATTGGTTCAGACGATGCGGCTGATGGATTGCCAAACATTCTCGGTTTCGATAGTGATGGCTTTAACAGTGCAGCAGGCGTGAGCATGGATAACGGAGTTTGGTTCGTGACTCCAGACAGCCCTCTTGCATCTATGGGTGCTGGATCAAATCTTGGACACCGTATCACAAGTATCTCAGTCGAACAGAGTCAAGGCATTGAAATGCTACTCAACGTTCAATGGTATGACGGTGCTGGATTTGTTCACGAAACGCGAAGCATTTACTGGAACAACTACGGTCTTGGTGGCGACACGAATGACTGCCCAGCAGATGTTGATGGCAGCGGCATTGTGAATGTCAGCGACCTATTGTCTGTCATCGCAGATTGGGGACCATGCTCCGGTTGTGGCACTGACTTGAATGATGATGGATCTGTCAACGTGACTGATTTACTTGAAGTTATTGCAGCTTGGGGACCATGTTCCTAATCCCTTGATTGTTTAATCACGAGCCCTCGCTCAATTGAGCGGGGGCTTTTTTTATGCACTGAATTGATTCCACAATAATCCAGCATTCAAGAAGTATGGTTGCAATCGCCATCATCAGAAGTCCCCATCGCTCCTCTGCAAGCCAACTTGATTCAGCAGATGTTCCGAAGAACGCTTGCATGACCATTGCCCAGAGCGGCATACAGAGCATGAATAGGGTGGGAGGGATGATAAACCAGAGCGGTTTTTTTGCTCGCCAGATGTACGCAGTAATCACAAGAAAGGCAAGGCCAGCAAGCAGTTGATTAATCGCACCAAACATGGGCCATAGGATGAGTCCACCTGTGCCCATCGAGTTGAGCGTCCATGGACCATTGGCAGGAATGGCAGCAAGGAAAAATGCTGCGACAACGGCCACTGTAGTCGCCATAAACTTCCCTCTGAGCGGTTTGAGTTTCAACGAGGGTGTAGACGCAATTTCTTGCACAACGTAACGTTGGAGTCGGCAGGCGGTGTCTAGCGTAGTTCCGGCAAACGAGGCGACGAAAACGCCCATCAGGGCGATGCCAAAGTGTTGCGGGATGCCCATTGAAGCGATGAAATTCGCGGAACCATCAACAAAAGCGCCGACTTTCGCGCCTAGCCCACCTGCAGATGCCCACGAGGCGTAGCGAGCGTTCCATGCCTCATCCCCAAGCAGAATGCCATTCTCGCTGGGTATGCCAAGGGCGAGTCCTGCAACACAAGCAAGGATGACGAGGGTTGCTAGGAATCCTTCTGTGAGCATGCTTCCAAAACCAACGAATGTTGCGTCTTGCTCACACTTCAATTGTTTGCTTGAGGTACCACTTGCAACGAGGCAATGAAAACCGCTACAAGCGCCACACGCAATGGTGATGAATAAGAACGGAAATATGAGTGGCGCGTCTGCTGGGTCAATGTCAATCATTGGTGCAGCGATTGAGAGTTCAGGTCGAACACCATCAACGGGCGCGCCGCCCATGAACGCTGCGACAATGAGTCCAATCACAATGAGTACGAGCACGGAAAACAATTGGAGTGCATTGATGTAATCACGCGGTTGTAAAAGCGTCCACACCGGAAGCACCGATGCGATGTATGAGTACAACAACAAAATAACCACCCACGCAATGATTGGGAGCCCTGCGAGGTAAGTGTTCACTGTTCCTAAGAAACCCATGTCGCCAAAAATCACGCTGAGGTACATCAACGCTAATGCAATAATCGAAGGCACTAAAATGCCTGCGCCTTTCCTATAGAGCATCATCCCAATCACCATTGCAATGGGTAACTGAACGAGACATGGAAAGATTGCAGCAGGATAGAGTTTGAAGACTGCCGCGATGACTAGTCCAAAAATTGCAAGTACAACTGTTAGACCGAGAAAGAGGACGAGTAAAAAAAGAAACCGCGTTCTTGCAGAAATGTATTTGCCTGCAATATCGCCGACGCTTTGTCCTTTGTTTCGCAAACTGACAACTAGTGAGCCAAAGTCATGGACAGCACCAACAAAGATTGAGCCAAGCACAACCCAGAGGAGTGCAGGGAGCCAGCCCCACATCACTGCAATCGCAGGGCCAACAATTGGACCCGTTCCAGCAATGGAAGTGAAGTGGTGACCAAAGATCACGGATTTGGGTGTTGGGACAAAATCATGCCCATCTTCTAACTCTTTGGAAGGACAAACAGCGCTTGTCGATAACTCAAAAATTTTCCTTCCTAGCCACTTGCCATACGTGTGATAAGCAATCAGAAATCCAATCCCAGCAGCAATTGCAATGATGAGCGTTTCCATAGTGTGTTACCCTTCCTCTATATGTACCCCGCAACCATTGCGTTTCTGATCATAATTGCCGTATCGACAAGTGCAGTCGCCTTTCGCAAGCAAAATAATCGCTTCGTAGGCATTCTTCATGGCGTTTTTCTTCAAATGGTTGTAGTCATCCCAATTGTCGTCATTCAGTTAACTGGTTTCGTGTGGCCCCATTGGTCAATCGACCCAAGTGAAGCGATGATGGTCAGTGGGTTGTCAACGTTGTTTGATATGGCGGGCGGAACTGTCTACACACTGTTTGAGTGGCTCGTTCCGAAGCGACAGACGTGGGTCTTTAGCAATCTCCCCGAGTTCGCAATGCTCTGGATAAGCAAGGTCATGTTTGTCGCATGTGTGTATGCTTGGCGACGGGAACGCAACCCAAACTTATATGATTGGTTCAAAGTGTTGCTCATCATCGCATTGTTCATTGATGCGTGGTTTGGCAGAACTTTCCCGTGGTGGGGGTCCTAAAGTATAAGACGTTATTCGATTGAAACGATTTCAAATTGCGTGCGTCCAGCGGGAAGATTCACACCAACTGTTTCGCCGACTCTCGCTTTAAAGAGCGCTTTGCCGAGTTCGGAACTTGACGTCACTTCCATATAATCTAAATCAAACCGACCGGATGATTCGCCAACGAGTTGATATAAATCTTCTTTGTTGTTTGAGAGGTTTTTTAATCGAACTGTTGTGCCCAAGAAGACCATGTCATCTGGAACATGTTCGGTGTCAGCAACAGTTGCATTCGCGAGTCGTTCTTCAAGGTCTTTGATTTTGCGCTCGTTGTGACCTTGCTCATCTTTTGCTGCGTGATAGTCAGCGTTTTCTTTTAGATCACCTAACTCGCGTGCTCGACCTATTCGGTCAGATAACTCGCTTCGTAAACCGATGAGTGTTTCAAGTTCTTCTGTGAGTTTTGCGTGTTCTTCTTCAGTTAAATAATCCATAACAGCTCACATGTTACTCATTTTCTATAGTTATCGTATCTTTGAGAGCGTGTAACACATTAAACTCCGCACACATATTGCTCAATACACCCATTCGATTTGAGGAAATGTATTCTTCTTTTACATCTTCTGGTCGTTCCCTTCTTCGACCAGCGATTTTTCTAATCATGAGATCGATCTCAGATTCGCCTACCTTGAGATCAAATTTGTTCCGTAAACGAGTTGTGATCGCTTGACGTTTTACAAATGATTGAGAAGAAGCAATCATCGATTTCTGCTCGTCTTCCGAGAGTTCGGTCCGCTCTTCAGCGCGAAGTTTATGGTTACATTGTTCTTGGAAATGACTTTGGATAATTCTATCTGGTATTTCAAAATCCATTACGTTGTCAAGTTGATCGTAAAGTTGATTAATCAAAATAAACTCGTTTTCAACATCAAAATGGCTCTGCAATGAGTGCTTGATTTGAGTGCGAAGAATTGTTTCGTTTGGCATTCCATACTGTTCTAACACTTCTTCAATCGTTGCAGGAGTAACTTTGCTTACAGAAACAACATTCAATGTTAATGTTGCATGAGCACCTCTCAGTTGTTCGTGTTCGAACAGAGGCGGCACAACAGTGTCGAGCGAAACCTGATTTTCAGGCGTTAAGCCTACGAGTTTTTCATTTAACTCATCAAATGCATACCCACCCAACACTAATGGAATTCCTTCAGGCTGAACACGAAGCCCAATATTTTCGCCTGAAAGCAATGCTTGACCGGTACTGTTTTCAGTAAGTGTGAATGAAACAGTGAGTTCATCACCAACAGATAGTGGGCCAGAATGAGGAGTTCTCGTGCCACACTCTAGTTGTTGGGATTTTACTTCTTCCTCAATGAGAGAATCGTTGACTTCAACCTTTAGTTGTTTAATCTTTACTCCACTTAAATCAGGAATATCATCAACAGAATATGTGTCTACAACACTTGTGAAGGCAAATTCTTCACCATCTTTATATTCAGGCAGGGGAGTGCCTTGCATGTGCATGAAGCCCCAAGTAGAGTCCTTTTCTAGACGAACAGTCCCCTCATCAATGCAAATCTTTACAAGCAACGCAGTCATCTGCTGATCGTTGTAATTAATTCCACCCTTTTTTAACTTTTTCGAAATTCGTTTAACAAGTTTTTGAGGTATTTCAAACTCAACCTTGAGATCAGAATCCTCTATCTCGGTAAAAGTGATATTGATTTCTGTAGGGTCTATTGGGGACTCAATTTGTTCCATTGCACACTCTCATTAAAGCGTCATTGATGTTCAACATAATTGCAACCATGAGTTCGCAGGTTATAATCGCCTCATGAGCAAATTATTTTACAGTGAATCTGATACAGCAAAAACTGTTCGAGATTTGATTTCTAAGAAATTATTGAATACAGCTAGAGAAGTTGCTTTTGCGGGCTTGCAATGTCACCCAGATTCCATGCAACTCAGAGATCTAAATGCTCAAATTGCTACCAAGTTGGGAGATTTTAACACAGCAACTGCATCATACGAACACATGCTTGAATTGGGGGAGACCAAGCCGGAACTCCTTCTTCAACTTGCGCAAGCATGGAATCACGCTGGAGAAGCAGATACTGCACTTGGCTACGCACAACAATACATCGACACCTCTAAAGATTCCTCGAATGGCCAGTTTGCGAAGTGCGATATCTATGAACGAAATGGCAGGATTGATGAAGCAAAAGAGATTTTAGATGGACTCAGGGACGATGAACATGATGAGTTGAGATGGAAATACTTAATGATTCGTTTACTGCTGTCAAGCAAACAATATGAAGCAGCGGTTGATTTCATCCTCAAACATCGAACTGAGTTTGAAGAGTCCCCCGAATCTCAAGATGTCTCAATGGCTTCTTTTTCACTATGCAAGGCATATGACAGATTAGGAGAGTACGATAAGGCGTGGGCGGCAGCAGAGCATGCGCATGCACTCAATGATGATTACTTTGATGAAGAAAAGTATTTTGCTAATTATGCAGAGATTGAGAATTTCTTTACCCGTGATATCGTCGATGCACTGGTTTCAGGACCCGAAACGGATTTTGACCCGCTGTTTATCGTTGGAAATCCAAGATCGGGCACGAGTCTACTTGAGCAAATAATGAGCATGCATCCTGGCATCGTCAACGGTGGCGAGATGTCAGTTGGTATTGTCATGCAGATAGAACTTGCAAGGATGACTGATTCATTCCACAAGTGGCCAATGAATATGCTTGACATGACTCAAAAAGATGCGCAAGAACTTTCGAAGCAATATGCAGAAGCTGTAGATTTGTTTCGTACTGATGAAAAAGTGGTCACAAACAAATCCCTAGCACTTCCCGCTCAACTCGGATTCTTTTCAAAAGTAATGCCTCGTTCAAAAGCGGTTATGCTTTATCGCAATCCACTAGATAATGCAGTGTCTTGTTACACAACTAACCTCATTTCTTCTGGGCACCTGTATACAAAATCCCTTGACACGTTAGGTAAGACCATCAAGGCAAGGAAGAGACTTACAGATTGTTGGTTAGAGCGGCTTTCAATCCCAATGATGGAACTCCATTATGAGTCGCTTGTTTCAAATCAACGAGAAGAGACTGGAAGATTAATCAAGTTCTTAGATCTTCCATGGGAAGAGGATTGTATGGAGTTCCACAAATCGAGCTACGTTGCAAGAACCATTAGTTATGATCAAGTGAACCAAAAGATGTATACCTCATCTACCAATCGCTGGAAGAATTATGAGAAACATCTCGGTCCACTGCTTGATATGTTTGAATAACTCGTCAATAGCCAGTAAAAAGATCACCCAATAAAAAACATCCCCTGACAACTGTCAGGGGATGCATTTGAAACTAAGTTTCAATCTTGAAAGACTAGGTCCTTCAAGGATCAACTATTACTTACGACGTTTTCGTGAAGCAATACCTGCGAGTCCCAATAGTGCAAGTGCACCAGGAGCTGGAACTACTGAAAATGAGCCAGTCACTGATGAACCACTTGTGAATGCAAGTGCGTAATCACCGTAGACAAATGCTGAGTTGCCTGAGCCAGTTGGGCTGAAGTATTCCCAACCATCTCCCCAAGTGTCAGTAAGTGTGATTGAATAATCACCAGCTGCTAAGTCAACGTCAACCAAGAACAAATATCCGTTTGGATATGCACTGCTACCGTTAGCGTAGTAAAGGTTAGCTGAGTAACCTAGGGATGTGCTGATTGCAGTACCGGCTGAGCATGAAATCAAAACATTGCCATCTGAATCTGAAATTGACCAGCCAGCTTCGCCTGCATAGTAGTCATAGTTGAACGTAAGTAGTTCAGCTGAAGCTGAACCAGCAAGAGCAGTTGTTGCTGCACCTGCTGCTGTAAGCATAAATCGCTTGTTCATAATAAATTCCTCTATCTCTTCTTTTGTTTGCTCTCGACATAGCAAACTTTAAAAAACAATTGTTACCTCCCGCTAACCACGAGTGTCGCCTCATAGTTAACTTCGAAATGCATTACGGGGCATATCAACCGTGTAAGGAAGTCAAAACTCATCTAAACAGATAAGTTATTCCGTCCTGAGAAAGAGTAAACTAAGCGAGGTGTTGTGTATCTATCTCTCTCCTCGCCCCATGCACGCAAATGCCTGTATGGGTGGGTGGTTAAGGAAATCCCTTTGCCACTTGCATGTAGAATGCATCAATATCAAGACGTGGTCAAGATTATTACTCTCTTTTTTTACAGATATTTCAGAAAAACCGCACATTGTAAGTTTAGGGAATCTGAGTGATTCACTTTAAAGTGCTTTATATAGTTATAGAAACAAGCCGAAATTGATGCAATCTACTTAGGATAAAGCGAGTCAAACGCGTGTCTACAGCCCAAAACCCCCCATTAGTGCTCATTGTTGCTGATTTTGAACTGACCGGAAACAGTAATAGCCAAGCTTTGGTTGGAAGAAACATCCATCAAGTCCCAATTCTCGGTGTTGATCTCCCATTTGCATCGCTCGCAACAACAATTGCGACTGGCGTTCATGCGATGACACATGGAATCGTTACATTTGCAGAGGTAGACAGTGAGACCTTAACATTAAGACCAGTTAATGCAACTGACCGATTGTTTCCAGCAATCTGGTCTTATGGGGTGAGCACTTGTCTTATTGGATGGCCCGGTGCAAGAAATGATGAACTGGTCGTGAGTGAAGTTTCGCAAGCCCATCTTCATGAAAATACCGAGGCAGTAGATGCAATGGTAAGGGCTGCAGAGAACGTAGATGCTCTGACAAGCATTATGAGCGTCCTTCCGCCAATTGAAGTCATTCAGTATAGACTCCAACTAGCGACTATACATCAGGCAGCGATTCAGTTGGAATCTAGTGATTCACCAGAGCTTATTGGCATTGCACTTAAAAGCTTGGAAACACCCAACGAGGTTCTTGAACAGCATGTTCAGTCGGAGTTTAAGTCGTTTCTTCAGCGAATTCCAAGCGAATCAAATGTTGTCATTGTCCAAAACTGCACACAATCAGAGAAGATGCCTGAGCACTACACTGCCTCGTACTACATAACTTCAAACGGTGGTTCCCAACCCATTTATCCTCCTGCTGAACTTCCAAGAGTAGGGGGCTCACTGTATCGGCTCTTTGGACGTGAATGCCCTTATGGTGTATCCAACGCAGATTGGGATTTTTTACCACCACTCAACAAAACTGCAGAACGTTTGTTCCCCCTTAGTCCCAAGCAAGATGGAAGAGATTGGGACGCCATCATTGAATCGTTACTGAAAAAACAAATTGAAGATGAGAAAAGTGTAAGCAAGACTATCAATCTCATCGTTCGCCGTTTTGTTGTGTTAACCAATCTTGCGCTTCGTTATGATCGATGGGATCGAATTGAAGAGTACAGCAGGCATCTCATTGCTCTAAGAGGGGCTACGCGAGATTATTGGATGAAGGTGTTGTGTTTGTTTCGACAGGGGAAAAATGATGGGTTATCTGAAGAGAGCCATGAATTGATTCAACGGTTTCCAAGCATTCCTGTGTCGATCCTTGCTGAGTGCATGTTACTACATAGTGAAGATGAACAACTTAAAACGAAGCTGCTTTCATTGGATCTCTCTGAAATGAAAATTCCTTCTTCAGTAGGGATCTACGGAGTGTTGCTCATTCGTGCTGGATGTATTGAGGAAGGCATGGAAGCATTATGCAAGGCGCAAGCAATTGGCGCTCTGTACTCATCTGAACGAGCAGTGCTTGCTGAGCAGTATTATCAGTTAGAGCAGTTTGAAAGGGCGATTCAAACGTTGGGCTCAATTGGACATCAAGGTGGCAAGTTTGTTTGGAGACTGCTCAGACTAAAGATCTTAGTTGCTCTTCAAGAGACTGAGCTTGCGGGTGCACTTTCTCGATCGATTTTAGAAGCGTATCCTGACAATGAACATGTCAAACAAATCATGGGGAAGGGCTAAACAATTTCAAAGTCAACGCCTTAAGAGTTTGGAGCGGATCTTCTTTGTTTATCGTTATCCTTGTATCCTCTTTTAACAACTCTGGTATGGTTTCTTCGAGCCAAGCGACAAGAAATCTTTTCCCATCACCTTCAAATTGCGGTAGGAGCCGCTCGACAACGGGGTTAAGTGAACCTCGCTTTGAATCAACCCATTCTTGTACTCGTTCACTGTTGCCGCTCTCGTTTGCAAAAATCTCAAATGGAGACCGTAGTGAATTTCCATTTAAAAAGAGATAAACAGAATCATAATTATCACCTTTGAAAGAAACGTCTCTAACCGTAGGTAGTGCTTCAATCTGTTTTGAAAACCGTATAGTCAATTCATTGAATAGTTCCAAATCGAACTTGTTACTCGCATTAAACGATTCTTCGATCTCTCTCCAGTCAATCCCTCTTTCGGGCTTATGCAAACTTGTACGATATCTCGGTAGGTTGTGTTTATGTTGTATAGATAATGAGCAGTGATATTCTACGTTTTGTACAGTTAATCCCATGTCATTTGTGTTTCCATACACGAAATCCAGCGTATCCAATGTATTCATTACCTGTCTAAAATCATTCTGAGTGATGGTGTCATTGCCGTACATGCTTTTTCCAAGTAGGAATTTGCAAATGCTATTATGTGTCGCAGGGTGATTTACAAACTCAATAAGTGACGTGGGGAACGAAAGTCCAGTCCCGTGTTCCCACAAACTTCGAAACTCTGTTCTGTTTCCAAGGAAACCGAATTCAGATTCGATACGATTGATTGGCTCACGAATCATGAGCACAATCTTTTTGCCATAGTATGAATCAGCGCTGTGAGCATCAAAGATATCACCACAATTCGAACGCATGTCCGTCTGGTCATTGTTCATGATGACATGTCTGTAAAGGTAGTTAGCAACTGGCGGCTTTTGGGCTCCACTGAGAGCCATGTAAAGCGTAGTTCCTCCGGTCTTCGGAACATGAATGATGATTGGTGGCGTTTTCAAATTGAGTGATACTGATGTATTTGAGTTGAAAGAGTTTTAGTGTCCAATACGATTGATTGGCATTTCTGATTTGTTTCGACTTCGCTCAACAACGAGCCCCATGACTTCAGTGTGATTGAGAACGACATGAGAGAACTCAACGGGTACAAAGACAATGTCTCCAGAACGCTGAATGCATTCGTATGCTTCGTCTACTATTTCGTGAATCGTATCAGCTTCATTTTCAAACCAATCTTTTGCTTGTGTCCCAGGAGGATAACTTTGCATGTACCCCCGCATGACTAAGTTTCCTTTGGGGCAGGACTGCCTACCAGCATCGTGAAGAATCCACCGCTTTTCACCTGTTATGAGCATGTTAAAAGCATCATGGTGAAGATGAGGTAACGTTCCGCCATCTTTAGGTGAATGGAAAAAGAAGTAGCGCAGTACGTTTTCAGGTCCAAACAATTTGTTTGGAAATGGAATGTCATTAAAGA
>JAERSY010000028.1 GCA_016845245.1 Phycisphaerae bacterium | reverse complement strand
TTATGATTGATATCAAAGCATTACGCGAAGACCCTCAACGATACATCGATGGCGCTCAAGCCAAGAACATCGATGTCGATATCCCTGCCCTTCTTGCCATTGATGAAGATCGTCGCTCTTTGAACAAGCAAAGAGAAGACTTGCGTGCAGAACAAAAACGAATCTCAAAAGAGATTGGGCCACAGATTGGCCAACTGAAAGGCAAACTAAAGAATGCATCTGACGATGAATCAGATGCGATTAAACAAGAACTCCAATCACTTGAAGCAAAACCAGCGTCACTCAAAAAAGAGATTCAAACAATTGATGACTCCATGAGTTCGATTGATGAACAGTGGCACACCCTTTTACTTCAGATCCCCCAGCCGCCGGACGCAGACGTGCCAAAGGGCGAGTCCGCAGATGACAATATCGAATTGCGGACATGGGCTCCCGAGGGCTATGACGTTACAAAATCGTTTGCAGAAAACACCGGGTTTGAACCCAAGGACCACCTCACACTTGTCAACGAATTGCAACTTGCTGACTTTGAACGCGGCGTCAAAATGGCTGGTACTCGGCATTACGTCCTCACGGGGAATGGCATGCTGCTCCAACAAGCCGTCCTCGGTTTTGCATTTGACTTGATTACACAAAAATATGATTTCACTCCGATGTCAGTCCCAGTCATTCTTCGAGAAGAGTGTATGGTTGGAACGGGCTTCTTCCCATCAGGAAGAGAACAGGCGTACCACATCGAAGAGTCAAGTCGTGGTTCTGGCCATGACTTATTCCTTGCAGGCACTGGCGAAGTTGGACTCATGGGCATGTTTGGTGATGAAATCATCGATGCCGCAAAACTCCCAATGAAAATGGCGACCGTCTCAACGTGTTTCCGTAGAGAAGCGGGGGCAGCAGGACGAGACACTGCAGGGTTGTATCGAATTCATCAGTTTGAAAAGGTTGAACAAGTTGTCATCTGTAAAGCTGACGAAGAAGAAAGTCGCATGTGGCATCAAACAATGATGGGCATCGTCGAAGATTTGTTGCAACAACTTGAGTTGCCATATCGATTGCTTCAATGTTGCACAGCGGACTTAGGCGCGAAGAATGCTGACATGATTGATATTGAATGTTGGATGCCCGGCAGAGGTCAACTTGATAGTGATGGAAAACCAGAAGGCGCATGGGGTGAAACGCACTCTGCTTCACGGCTCTATGATTATCAATGCCGAAGATTGAACATGCGATACCGTGATGAAGATGGAAACACGGTCTTTGCTCACTCATTAAACAACACAGTGCTTGCAAGTCCGCGGATTTTGATTCCGTTACTTGAAATGCATCAACAGCAGGACGGCAGCGTTCGTGTTCCAGGATGCCTTCAACCCTACATGAATGGCATGACGGTCATTGAGCCACAAACTTGCCCCACATCATGAACAAAGATGTCATTCCACTCAAAGTTCGCAAACACAAACTTGTTGCGAATGTCCGGAAGACGATTCAAGATGAGGACTGCGTGATTGCAGTCAGTGGCGGCGCGGATTCGATGGCATTGCTCGCACTGTCGACTGCTGCGATGATGCAAGAGTCTGCTTCATTTCAAATCACAGCAGCACATGTACATCACGGTTTGCGAAGTGAATCCGATGATGAACAACGACTTGTCGAAGCTGAATGTAAACGATTGGGTGTTCCATGCCATTCAATTCGAGTCCACGTCGAACCGAAAGAGGGCTCGATTGCAAATGGTGCTCGAGCAGCTCGGTATGACGCAATTTCAGAAGTCGCCACACAAGTTGGCGCAACTCGAGTGCTGACTGCCCACCACGCTGATGACCAACTTGAAACGATGCTCATGGCATTGTGTCGAGGGGGCGGCCTTCAGCAACTTGCAGGCATGGCGAAAGACCGAATGCTCACTGACCACATCACACTTTCAAGACCACTCCTTGATGTACGAAAACAAGAACTTGTCGAGATTTGCGAATCGTGTGCCATTCCGTGGTGTGAAGACCCAACAAACACATCGCTCGACACACCACGAGGCAAGTTGAGGGCAAACGTCATTCCAACATTGCGTGAACTCTACCCCGCTGCAGATAAGCACGCAGCGAACGCCTCTACCCTGCTCCATGGACTCATCAGAGAACGCGCTCATGACATTCCACAGGGCGTTGCTTGGCCCCGCGAGGAGTTATCACAGTTTGATCATGCCATTGTTTCTGAGGCCGTTCATTTAGCACTTGGAACAAATGCAACCTTTGAAACCGTTGATTCCATTGCAAGTGCTGTAAAAGATGATTCAACACACGAGAGAACGTTTACTTGTGCCAATGGTTTTGTTGCAAAAGTAACTGCGCACACCGTTGAAGTCATGCACTCAGCATGACTCATTCCCTGACTTACTCATAGTTCGCTGGACCAGTCATCACGATTATTCCACCTTCGCCGTACTCATAATAGAGCGTGCCCCCCTGACTTGAGACTCTCAGCGATTTCGCTCCAGAAGCGACGAACACAGCAGCACCGCCAGTTCCAGAAGCAAGTGTTGGTCCAACACCTCGTTCCCACGATGCAACAGTTGCGTGGTGTTCGTCATCTCGCCGAGCAAAATGAATATTCATCCCTTCTTCAAATGAAGCGTGGCTGCATAACTGTTGACCGAGCGCAGCGCGAATCTCCATTGGCGGTTCATCAACCCAAAGCACTGCGTTTGGATTGCCAAGATTGATGTATTCACAATCTGGGGCATCCCCTGAAACAGAACAATGTTCCCTGCCTTCCTTTGGTACTTGCAACTGGACACTCACTTCATTTCTAGAGAGGTCAACTGTGCAATGGCTCACTCCTGCTAGCGTCTCAATGCACACAGTGTTTCCTTCAACAAGTTTGCTTCGAACGAGATGGAGTGCAACACACCGAAGTCCATTCCCACACTGCTGAGCAATCGACCCATCTTTATTACAAATGTGCATGTGTGCATCTGCACCGTTCGATTCAGCAAGCGTCAGAACGCCATCTAAGTGTTGGTGTTTGTGCATCAACTCCATTGGGTCAGTTGAACCAAAATGAATAAGGAACCGGTTGCCTGCTCCATGCATCACGACATCATTCATGGGCGTCTCATCTGTCATTTTGACAAATCAAACGTGCCTAAGTCGACAACGATGTTCCCATGCCGGTAAAAATCTACGTTGACATGATGTTCATCTACAAATGTTAAAACGATGCAGTTTGCTCGCGTCGAATCGGCGTAGTTCTTGTCACCAAGACCCGGACCTGCGTGGTCGCCATTCCGAAACTTTTGCGCGTGATAATGAAAATGAAAGAGCGCCGTGTAACCAGCATCAAACATCTGCTGCGAGGCATTAAACCGGCGGTCGTGATGTCGAATCTTGGGTTCAAACTCTAGGATTTCAAACCTGCCCTTTTTATCTAGTGCAATGATGCCGCCATACTCAGTCGTTTTGTCTTGAACATCTCGAACCCCGTACGCAAGCAGATGTTCTCTTACTTCTGGAACGGCGAGTGCTTTGTACATCATCTGGATGGCGACCGCATCACCCCACGTAAGATTGTTTCTATGCGTTCGGAATTGCTCGTTGCGTTCATTAAACGTGCCGCCCCCTTCAGTTTCGTAATAGTGTTTTGCGCCATTCAATTTTGTCGCAATGCGCTGAAGAACATCACTGGTTTCCATTGCCATGTATTCAGGCGCATGCCGTTGAACTGACACTGCAATCGGAAGGTCCCTGAGTTCAAGCGAATACTTTCGTTCATCACTCATGTTCGATAATGCTATTTTTGCTTCATCCCAGAATGATTGATATTCAGGCGAAGCAAGTTTTCGAATCCATATAACTTCTTCTCTTGTGTGAGGCGCAATGCCTAACTCAAGCAGTGATTTTCTTAAATCTTGTAAGTAGGCATCTTCCTCAGAGATGTTTGCATGTTGCAGGAGTTCGATGATTCGCTCTCGTTCACCAATACGGTGGAGCAACTCAAGACATCGAGAGCGATACGATTGTTGCCAAGACTTGCTTGAGTAAACGAGTGTTGCAAACACGTGATTGACGACTTCGTCCTTGCCAATCATTTCGACGAGCGCTAGATACTCGGGGCGTTCTTGTTCTTGCTGCACCATCATCGTTGGTGATGCCCACGAACTGATGAGCGCTTCCTTCAATTCAGAAATGTCATTGTCTGAAATCCACTGACACACTTCGACGAGCCACGTCCAGTTGTTCAATCGTGGCAAGTGTTGCCTCAATGTACGAATGACGCCATTTCGATCGACGGCCCAAAGTCGTTCCAATGCAGCCATGCGAACTTCATTGGTGAATCCCGGTTTCCAAAGTAGCGGCATAAGGAGTTCTTGAAATGACTCGCTTGATAAACCGACTTCTGATTGAAGTTGGTCCATCGCCTTCAATTGGATTCTCGGAGAGCGTCCCGTTTCTTGAAGCACTTCTCTTGGATTAGAAACTCGTTGTGAACCGCAAGAAACAATAAGGAGCAAAGCGCTCACAAGGATAAGGACTTTCATTCAAACATTGTACTGATAGCCCTCTGAAGCAGTTATAATTCCAGAGGGAATCCAAACATGATGACTGAACAGAATGCTCAATTTACCGCTGTCGCAGAAGTACTTGAATTGATTAGACCTTCCATTCAAGCGGATGGTGGCGATGTCGAACTCGTTTCGGTTGATGACGAGGGCGTAGTGACGGTGAAATTCAAAGGCGCGTGCATCAACTGCCCCTCAATGGATATGACGCTTCAGGGTGGCATCGAAACGATGTTGAAAGAGCGAATCCCAACCGTCACCCACGTTCAAGTCGCTGAATAAGCGAAAAACAACCCTTTACAGCCACAACACTTACGCCATTCCCCAATGCCGTGATATTGCATTGACAATACACATATGCCTTTGGTAGGATAAGTGATGGTGGTTCGCGCAGGCTGCGCGATATTTCTTTTAAAAGAAAAGCGGCAGGAGGTCCGCAACAATGCTTGTAATTACGAGAAGAGAAGGGGAAGAAGTTGTCATTGGGGATCCAGCAAATCCACTGGGCGTTGTCCGAATCGCATCCATCAAGGGTGACCGAGTTCGCATCGCGATGGATTTCCCAAGAGAAGTCGCAGTTCACCGTAAGGAGATTGCTTCTCAAATCGCAACATCTGGACCAGCAATCGCTGGAAAGATTAGACCCGTTACTGAATAAAAAGAGCTTGCGGCACGTGGTGGGTCATGCCGCAAGCTAAGGGAAGGTTGGCCGGAAAAGTCCGACCGACTTGAGGAAGAGCCCTCGGTTAGGTTAAGAACCGAGAGCCAAGATTGATCGGTACCGCGCGTCCTTGCTGGCACCATTCCTGAAAAGAGTCGTCCCTGACTCATTAAAAACAGCATATTGCTGCGTGTTTGTAAACGAGAAAGCGGTGTCATCCTTGACAGCAACTTTGTCGAATTCGAAGCCTCCTTGCTTCGCGTGAAACATCATTTTGCTCACACCCCTTCCCCGCCTCTGCCGTGCTTGCGAGCTCGGAGCATGATTTCTTTGAGTTTGGATAGTTTTTCTTCTCGCATCTGATTCCAAGATTCTGGATTGCGGAGTTCGAGATGGTCTCTGACCCCGAGAATCACTGCTTGCTTGGAAATGCCTGCAAGAGAGAGAAGTGCGTCTGGCAACCGAATCCGCCCTGCCTTGTCGAGTTCGATTCTCCTTGACTGAGAGAAAAGCACTTGTTCGAAGTCCATGACGTCTTCGTCTGGGAGCAGTGACTGCTCGAACGACATCGCCATGTTGACAAAGGTTTGTTCCGGCCAAAGCCAGATTGCTGCATTTGGTCCCGGTGCTGCGTAGACGATGTTCGGCGCGGGGCCAGTTGCAAAACCACTCCGCATATCCGAAGGTATCGAGATGCGCAGTTTCTCGTCGATAGATCGTTCTGATTCGCCTGTAAACAACATAAGTGGGAGCGTGAATTGCCATATCCAATCGTCCCCACATTACCCCACCTTTCCCCATTTTGCAACACTTTCTCAAAAAAAGTTCATGAAGTTGGTTCTCGGACGTGGCATTTTGTCAAAGTTGTGGCATCTTAAGTACTGGTATACCAATAACTTCCGAGTTATTAATTGCGCGATAAATCCCTATGTCAGAAATTGTCCCAGATACACAAACTATCCACAATGCGTTGCGGTGCCTCCCCGCTTCGACGTTTGTATTGACGTGTGCGCATGACCAATACAGAGATGGGCTCATCACAAAGTGGGTTCAAAAATGTAGCGATGAACCGCCCATGCTCGTTGTTGCCATCAAAAAGGGACAAGCGATTGAACCCATGCTGCGTGATGCCAGAGCATTTGCCCTTTGTATGGTGCCAAATGGCGACCGTCGCATGATTCGTTTGTTTGGCAGGCAACATGAACCAGATGATGATCCATTCATCGCAGCACCAGTCACAACCGCGGTAACAGGTATGCCAATACTGACGCAATCACTCGCATGGTTTGACTGCCTATTAGAAGGACACCTTTCACCTGACTCTGACAGCCGCCTTTATCTTGGGCAAGTCGTTGCAGCACATGTACACCCCTCTGTGAATGTATCTCTGTTTGACTCGGGTAGTGCGATTACACCGCCAGACCATGATAGCGATGCAAACAAAAGACCACGAAAAGCTCAGTCAAAATCGAGCACTCGAGGGTAATCTCATTAAAAATCCATCGACGAATCGGGTTGGTGAAGTGAATGCTCGAATACGGTGGGCACACTCAAGTGCTGTTTGAATGGCCTCATCTCGGTTTTGTTCAAATGCAACGAGCCAAGCAGTGATGTCAATCTCGTCTGATGCCCACGCAATGCGATTACCAATCGTCGGCACACTGCTTACTGCGTGTTGCTTCGTCACAGCAAGCGGAATGCCCTCCCAAGCGACGCGCAACACATCAAGTACGCCAGTTTGATTGACATAGTCGGGCGTGTTTGGAGCCCAGACCGCATCTGACGCATGAATAACATCAACAGTTCGTAAGTGTGACGGGAACATCACAACATGTTGCTTGATATTCATTCCCGTCATTTGTTCCATGAGTTCAGATTGATAACCGTATCGATGTGGCAGTACAAGTTTGATTGGTTTCCCCGCACATTCCATACGCATCAACAACTCAATAATGCTTTGAACAGACGCATACTGACCAACACAACTGACTAGGAAATCATGTGTCACACCAAGTTGGTTTCGCGCAAGAGAACGTTCAATCAAGAGAGAGAAAGGACGAAGCCCTATGAGGGGCTCCGTTATGTGAATCGATGGAATAGAACGAGTCGCGAGCAGTTCTGCTGTTTCCGCGCTTGGCGTCATGATTGTCATCTTTGAAGATGCGATTTCAATTTCTTGTTCAATGTCATCAATAAAACAAATTTTAGTTTTGGCTGTATCAACACATGAAAGCGCCGCAGCGCTTCGATAGCCCCAAGCATACAACACATGTTGATGCGATGCATTCGTTTTCAAAAGGGCGTTGATTCTGTTTGCGAGCGTCTTCGATTGGTTTTGAATCCCTGAAATGTTCCCAACAACATTGAGTCCAATTGAACGAAAGTGTTTCGCTTCATCTTCTGTGCCGAGGACAACAATTTCATGACCGCCACCAATATGTTGACAAATGAGTCGGAGGAGCCCAATTATTTCAGTTGAAGTCGACGGACTTGATGGAGCAATAAAGTGAAGTGCAGTCACAGCATCACTTTCTTTTTAAGTTTTCCCCAAGTCGACCCGTGTAATGCAAGTAGAAAATTTCAGAAACATTCTTGCCGAGTTCTTTAGAAAGTTCTTCAGCGAGTTTTCGCATTTCTGCAATTGAGTGCACGTTGTATGGGTCTACCTTGCTCATCGTTGCAACAACTGGATATGAAGCTTCAGCCGTTGGGAACAATCGCGTCTTGTTGTCAACATCGATGACTCGCACCCTAGAATTCGCAACTGGATTTGCAGTTTGGCCATCAGTTGTCAACGCAAAAGCAGTCATCTCAACGTAAATCACTGTTGATGCGCCGACTGCTTTGCCAAGTTCGCCAATCGAAAGAATGTCACCGTAGCGGTCTTTCGCAGCACTCACACGCATGATGTCTTGCGGAGATATGAGCGTTGCAACCACATTTTCCTTTAGAAGGAGTTCGGTAATGCTGTCTGCCACAACTCTTCTCAGTCTGCTTGGATGAAGCAAGTTGCGACGGTCATCGACAAACACAACAGTTGGAACATCTGGAAGCACATACACGGCTTCTTGCTGTGGCTCCTCAGAAAGAATGTAACTTGCACCCGCCATCAAGTTGCAACTTTGCAAACCGCAACAGATGAGACAGGCAACAAGTGCGATGCAAAGACGAATCATTGTTCAAGCTCCGGTCGGTAACGGTCTGGATTTTTCGGTTCTTGATGTAAGTAGAAGAGCCACGCAGTTTCCTTGATGAACTCTGCAAGGAGGCCACGCTCAATATCTGCTTTCGTTGCTTCTTCATGCGTCAGCACACTCGGTCTTCTTGGGAAGATTGAGTTGATTTCAAATGTTTGATCAAACCCATCTTGTTCAAAGCTGTTCTTTTCGATAATGCCAATCAGTGCATCACAACGCGCTTCCCACAGCCACTGATTTCCCGGAGGCGTAAGCCGATAGTTTTGAATCTGTATGTAAACCACTCGGTCAACTTTGAGTGAATCAACAATCTCACCTGAAGACATTGCAGTCCATTGAGACGTTGTGTATTGCCAATGAGCAACATCGGTTGGACTCAGCACTCTGACATTTTCAACGTGCATTGCAATACGAGCAGCAACCGCTTCAGCGATGATGTTTGCCATTCCCGGATGTTCATAATGCATCACCAAATCCGCTTCGATGACCACCGCAACTGTTTGACCACTTAAATCGTACTCAGCCGGTTTTTCAATCAGCATCTGATCTTCATGTGCTTGCGCCATCGCACCACCAAAACCGATGATGTTGCAACTTGCAAGACACAAGCAAACGAGGAGGAGACTAGTTGTACAAATGATTCGTTTCATTAAAAAACTCCGCGATAAGCAAGGATTTTAAAGCCCCAAGCGAGGAGCGCGAGTGTGCCGAGAAGAATAATATACTTCCGGCTACAAAATGGCATCCAAATGAGGGCAAGAGAGTGGCCTGTAACTGCTGTAAACAGCGAAATGGCGCCCATGAATAAGGTGATGATTGCCAAAACAAGACCAAATGGCTGGGCAAAAAGTGATTGGAAAAACTGCCCGCGAACAGCATGGGAAAACGAAGTGGTCATACCGCACGTTGGGCAAGGCAAATCTGCAGCAACAATCCAGCCGCATGTTGGCAATCCAAGTTGATGATGCGTCCCAACTCCACTTTCACTTGGCGTCACCCATAACGCAGCAAGGAAGACAGCGGACACGCCCGCGAATATAAGAACCGCGTACAACCGACTTTCTTTTGATGCTTTCAAAACTTCCATATCGCTTCTCAACCAAGCAGTATGATATCTCAAGTGTATTGGGTAGATGGGCATATTGATTTGGCATCCATGGCCATTCGTGGCCGAGATGTTCTATCCAAGTGTTCTCACCCTCAAGAGGCATGCATTTCAATCCCTGATCTGCTTGATAGCCCAATTCGAACGTTCTTCGGAACGATTTACACAACATTTACGAATGGCGAGTTTGGATTCGATTCCTCAGACGACAGAGAAGGTGCATATCAAGCTGGCCTTGAACAACTCGCTGTGTACGACCAACTTGTCAATGACCACCATCTCAATAAACAATCGCATGGACTGAGCGTGGGAAGCGAACTCTCGATGCTCCTCGTGATGGAAGGCGCTGACCCAATACGAAATGTTGATGAGGTATCGTGGTGGCGAGCACAAGGGCTTCGCGCAGTTGGACTCACTTGGTCTGACGGCACTCGATATGCAGGTGGCAACCGCTCGTTTGGTCCAATCACCGCAGAAGGGATTGAACTTGTTTCAGCGCTTGATGCATCAGGCATAGTGCATGATGTCTCTCACCTTTCAGATGAAGGCGTTGAACAATTGTTTGACCTCGCTAAGGGACCCATCATTGCGAGTCATTCAAACAGCCGGTTGTTACTGAACACCGACTCACAACGGAACTTGCGAGATGATCACGCGAAGGAATTGCTCGATAGAGGTGGCGTCATTGGATTAAACTTGTGCACGCAATTTTTAGCTGAGCCCTTTGACAGAGAAACACACACTGCGACGATTGAAGATTGCGTCACGCACGTGCTTCATTTTTGCGCACTTGCAGGAAACAACAACCAAGTTGCGCTTGGCTCCGATTTCGATGGCGGATTTTCGCCGAAGTATCTACCCATCGGAGTGAAACATCCAACAGCCCTCAATGAACTTGCAAATGCGCTGCAAGAGGCAGGGTTTAGTAAAGAAGAGTTACACTCATTTGCACATGGCGCGTGGGAACGAGTGTTTAATTCAGTGGAGTGCTAAATGGCACGCACGTGTCGTGCGTTTGCACTTCTGTTAACAGATGAAGCTTGACTCCAGTGCCATGGAGTTCCGCAACTGAAACTGCATCATCTGTAAAGAAGTGCTGCACTGTGCCACTTGTTGTTGACAGCTCAATCCCACCACAAGCCATACTGATAAGGTCACGATGTTTGTTGATCCACGCCGTGACAATCGTCGTTTCTCTAAATGCATCTGCATGTGCAAGAACGTGTAAAACGCCATGACTATCGATTGCAATCTCAATCTCTTCGTGCTCAGGACAACGGGGTTTGATTGAAAGGAGGCCTTCAACATATGACGTAAGCGATGCTTCTTTGGTGATGGATTCTTCGACAATCGGTTCTTTGTTCAGCACTTCCTGCTCACTCTCTTCACTGAACACTGGAGTCACTTCTTCAACACGCTCAACTGGCATTTCAGGGGTGATTCGCTCAGTCGTTTCAAGCACGTCCTCAGGTGTAGAATTCGTTCGCAATCTGCTCAACAAGTCGATGAGATTGCACGAACGAGGAATGCTGCACTGCGATTGAACTTTTGATTGTGAGCCCATCGCTGGAAGCGGATGTCCCACTTCGACTTGGATACCAAGTTGATGTTTTGCAGTTTGAACGATTCTGCTTGACGCATCATTTGCAGCACGTTCTTCTGCTCCAACGATGACAATTCTAATTGGCGGCAAGTCGTCTTGGTCTTTTGCGGCTGTCACAAAACTTTTTAACAAGCGATATGCGCCAACGACCGCGGCTTGATCTGCGCCAGAAAGCAGCGTAATGACGTCTGGGTCACCATGCAGAAGCGAAACTGCGTCACTGTCAGCTGGTGGCTGAACAATCCAATGTGAGATTGCTGAATCTGTTGTGTCTAAATTACTAAACATCGATTCAAGCGAACGACAAGATTCCAGTTCGATTGGCGTATTGCCAATTGAAGCAAAGTCAATCGTCTCATCATGCATCCGAACGAGCATCACGTTGTCTTGTTCTGCGGCTCTTCCTGCATAGGGAACAAGCCAAAGTCCGCCCTGCACTGGCAAGTGCGCGGGAATCAACAACTCAACAGTTGTTTGAGTTGCGACGTCTTCTTGCGTTGTAAACAACGCAGCAATCTGAGCATATTGTTCAGAACTTGGAGACATCGATGTCCTCTGATGGCGTGATCTTTCCGATGACTGGTGAATCAGTTCGAGTTTCCTCTGTCACAGTTGGCTCAGGGAAACTTTCAGGTGGCGCCTGATTCGTTGCCACTCTGCGAGCAAGTTCTGCTGCTCGATTCGTCGGTGCGGCTTGAACCTCTACGACTGGCTTTTCAATTTGGATTTCTTCGAGCCAATCAACGAGCGACGTAAAGTCTCGTTCTGCATCACTGTCTGGAGCAAAGTCAACGACTGGCTGACCGAAACTTGCAGCTTCTCGCAATGTTTCATGGTCACGGATGACTGTGGGTGCAACTTCTGGTGCAAACGATTCTTGCAATCGCTGAAGAAGTGTGCGAGCAAGCGGTGACGGACGATGAATCGATGGAAGGATACGGCAAGCCACTGGCTTCCCGATTCGAGCAATGAGCGCTTCAATCGTTTTTCGCTGTCGTCTTGCACCTCGAATTGAGAAGTAACCCGTTTCAACTGGGATGATTGCCTCTGTCGCAGCCCTGAGCGCGTTGTATGTCAACAAGCCAATGTTTGGGGGACAGTCAATGATGCATCTGTCGAAGTGCTCACTCCAAAGTTTGAGCAAACTCTCAAGACGACGATCTCGATCAGGAAGCTGATGGAGCGCGCTGCCTGGGGCTTCAAGCGTCGATAGCATCATGGTGCTTGGCGCGAGATGAAGGTTTCGCGTCACTTCCCACAGATACTCGTCCTTGTCGAACCCATGATCGTGATGCCCCACCATAGCATCACCGATATGGGATTGAATTTGTTCTTCAGGCACGCCGAGCCCTGCTGCACAATGTGCTTGGGGGTCCATATCGACGAGCAAAGTCCGCAATCCTTTTTTAGCATAGACAGCTGCGATGTTTATTGCGGTCGTCGTCTTTCCGCAGCCGCCTTTTTGGTTCACTATTGCAAACGTTCTCAAAAAGTACCTCTCTCTAGTTGAAACTCACATAACCAACACTACCTTATCGGAAGCACCCTCGGATTCGCTTGAAGATTGGTTGTTAAGAGCGTGTTGCGCCAACTGAGGTCCATGCAAGTGAAATGAGTGCTTCACTCACATCTTCGGCAATCTCAGCACCCGCATCGTTCAGGACAATAAACCTGTTTTTCGCACCCATGTGCTTTTTGTCTGACTGCATGCGTTCCAAAAGCACATCGAGGGGCTGTGGGATTGGCAATGACGTTGGCAAATCAAACGCTGACACCATCCCCCTGACATCAGAGGCGCGTGATGGGTCAATGAGCCCCAATGCTTCACTGAGTGACGCGGCTGCACACAACCCGATTGCGACGGCTTCACCGTGATAGAGGTCTAACTCTTCGATGGGTTCAATCGCGTGAGCAAATGTGTGACCCAAGTTTAGAAGCGCTCGATTGCCCTGCTCACGCTCATCTTCTTCGACGACATCTTTCTTCACTGAAGCGCTTTGTGTGACGAGTTGAATGAGCGTTGATTCATCACACGCAAGAATTGAATCGCGATGCTCTTGAAGCAGTGCCTTCAACCCGTCATTGCCAAGCAAGGCGTGCTTGATGCACTCTGCGACGCCACATCGAAGTTGGCGAGCGTCTAGCGTTTTTAAGGTTGTGACATCTGCAACGACGAGCGATGGTTGCCAGAATGCACCAATCATGTTCTTGTAAAGCGAACCACTTTCGCTTTTCATGTTGACGCCGGTTTTCCCGCCGACTGAAGCATCAACCATTGCGAGGAGTGTCGTTGGGATTTGGATGCATTTGATGCCACGCATGTAGCTTGCAGCTGCAAACCCTCCAACGTCACCTGTGACTCCACCACCCATTGCAATCATCGTGCTTGAGCGATCAATCCCTGAAGCACGCATTGTTTGACAAATCTGTTCGATGGACAGCATCGTTTTCGTTTGCTCACTTGCGTCGAATGGCATTCGATGTTCTGCATATACGCCATCAGCATATTGTGCAACATTTGAATCAAACAACATGAACGATGATGCGTCGCTGATGTCATCGTTCACACGCGCTAAACATCCTGCACCAATAAGGACGTCATACGAACGATGACCAAGATTGACTGATAGCGTATTCATGAAAACTCTTTCGATGAATCATACATTTGTGCGAGTGCTTCTGCGGGATCGTCAGATAATTCTTGAATTGTTGCTTCGGTTGTTTCGGTTGTTTCATCGACATGATGTGATCGTCGTGACCGCGAGCGAGGCGCTTTCGATGACATCCGGTAGATGCAAAACAATAGAAGCACGCCTCCACAAATGAGTAATGAAAGGAACTGCAACGGAAACTCCGCCGTTTGTGATTGATTGACAAAAGCACGCTCCGTCACAAATGATGGATACGAACGCTCAACACCATCCCTCCCTTTAAACACAATCGTCTTGTAGAACATCGCTTCGGCACGCAGTGACGTCTGTTGATTAAGTGTTGCCCCATCGAGCACGTAGAGCACGAAGAGTTCCTGATTCGCGTCCCGAACAAAACACTCCGTAACGCTCTGCCATTCCAATTCAGGAAGCGGCGAGATTTGCTCAATTGTTCCTGTAAGGGTAAACCAATCGCCTCGGCTTTCCTGTGGCGACGACAGCGTGCGCGAGAAGCCCGACGTACTCTTTTCTGGCAATGCGCCATCTTGAAGCGCATCAATCAGTGCTGCAAATCCTTCGCAGCGAAAATCCCCTCCATCTTCGACAGTGGCTAGCCGACCCTGAAACGCCCCTGAGGGCATCAACAAGAGGGTTATGGAGAAGATGAGGGTGACAACAAAGTTCATTATTCAAAGGATACACTGATGCAGAATCTTCGGGAATCCGTTATCATTTCCCATCCTTAAAAAACGGTCCCATCGTCTAGTCAGGTCAGGACATCAGGTTTTCATCCTGGGAACAGGGGTTCGAATCCCCTTGGGATCATTTAAAGTGAAACCAACTGCAAAGTTGGTCTAAAAATGGCGGTCTCCGCCATTTTTTAGTAGGATTCGCAGAATGATTATTCCACTTCTACTTGCCGCATCCCCCCTCACAACACAACTCCCGCCAATCAACACCTCAGCAGCCCTTGCTTTTGAGCAGCCCGTTGAGGAGCACGTTGCAACAGACTCGCCAGCAATCGATGTTGACAACGCAGTGCTTGCATGGGGAACGCCTGATACATGGCGCTGGGGCATCGTGGGTGGTTATGGCAAAGACGTGAAGGACTCCGACAATAGCTTGACAACGATTGGGCTAGAGTTTGAGTACTTCGCAGAAGATGATTTATCCATTGACCTTGGTTTTCTCTTCATGGATGTGGATCAAGTTGGAGGCGGAGCGAACGGTTTTAACTTCACGCTTCAACTTCGCTGGCATGCGGTCAAGCGAGATGACTTCTCATTCTTTTTGGAGGGTGGCGCAGGCATGCTTCGAACGAGTGAGAATGTGCCAATCGGTGGTTCAAAATTTAACTTTACACCGCAAGCGGGTTTTGGATGTTCCTTTGCACTCGACAACAATGCACGCTGGCTTGTGGGGCTTCGATGGCATCACATTTCAAATGCAAACACCTATGACACGAATCCTGGCCGCGACAGTTGGCAACTGTGGACCGGCATTTCGTTCCCGTTTTAGTTTTATGAAATGCTCGGAGCGACGTTGCCGCATCGAGGACTCAAACAAGATTATCCGTTAAAGGCACCAAACGCGATGGAGACGTTGTGTCCTCCAAAGCCAAAGGAGTTGTTGAGTGCAACCTTGATTGCTTTCTCTTGAGGGGTATTTGCAACGAAGTTTAAATCAAACCCTTCATCTGGTTCGTCTAGGTTAATCGTTGGTGGCATCACGCCTTCATGGAGTCCTTTGACGACTGCAATGGATTCGATTCCGCCTGCTGCACCAAGGGTATGTCCGGTGCAAGACTTGGTTGAACTCATCGCAAGATTGTACGCATGGTCTCCAAACAAACCCTTGACCGCAGCAACTTCAGCTGCGTCGCCAAGTGGCGTTGATGTGCCGTGTGCATTGATGTAGTCAACTGCTGAGGGGTCAAGTTGTGCATGTCTGAGTGCTGCCGTCATCGCTGCTTTTGCACCGAGGCCTTCACCATCGGGCGCTGCAATGTGCCCTGCATCTCCTGAAATGCCAAAGCCAAGTAACTCAGCGTATATCGTCGCGCCACGTGCTTGGGCGTGCTCTAGTGACTCGATTGCGAGCACCGCACCTCCCTCAGCGAGCACGAAGCCGTCACGGTTGGCATCAAATGGTCTTGAGGCGAGTGTTGGCTCATCATTTCTCGTTGAAAGGGCTTTCATCGCTGAGAACGAACTGACACATACTGGTGAGACGGCTGCTTCTGCACCGCCTGCAAGAATGAAGTCAGCTTGATTGGTTGCAATGAACATGTAGGCCTCTGCAAGTGCATGTCCGCCAGTCGCGCATGCTGTCGCAGGCGAAGCATTCACACCTCGCAAATTGAATCGAATCGAAACGTTCCCTGCACCTGCATTCACCATGAGTTTGGGCACTGTAAATGGGCTTAGACGCCTCGGTCCTTTTTCACGGAGGATGCCGTCGTAATGTTCGATTGTCTGGATGCCGCCAACGCCTGAGCCAATGACAACGCCATTGCGGTACGGGTCACCTGACTCCCAATCGAGCCCAGATGATTCCATTGCTTCAATTGCAGCCCACAATGCGAGCTGTGCGAAGCGGTCTGTTTTCTTGATTTCCCCGCGGTCGAGTTTCGTGGCAGGATCCCAATCCTTCACTTCACCAGCAATCGTTGTCACCCAACGTTCATCTTGTTCAAAGGCCGTAATTGGACCAATGCCAGAGCGACCTTCAAGAAGCCCTGTCCATGTTGATTGAACATCGTGACCAAGATTGGATATCGCCCCGAGGCCAGTAACGACCACGCGACGGTGCTGTTGTGCTGCCACTATTCGTTCCTTTTGTTATGACGTTGCGTCGACGATAAAGTCAACTGCATTGCCAACTGTTTGAATCTGCTCTGCTTGCTCGTCCGGGATTGAAGTCGAAAACGAATCTTCAAGTTCCATCACGAGTTCAACAGTATCCAAACTGTCTGCATTCAGGTCATTTGCAAAACTTGATGCAAGGGTGACTTCAGTTTTGTCAACACCAAGTTGTGCAGACACAATATCAATCACTTTAGCTTCAATTTCAGCTCGTTCCATTGTCATTCATCTCCTTGAGGTCCGCGACTGTCGCAGTAGCGGCATTATATCAAAGGCACAGCGTTAGTATCCGCTCGCCATAAGTTCATTTAGCACGTTAATCCACCATCGACGACGAGCACTTGCCCAGTCATGTAGCCACCATCATCGGATGCTAAGAAGGACACTGCAGATGCAATCTCCTCTGGCTGACCATATCGTCTTAATGGAACCATTTGTTCAACACCCTTTTTGATGTCATCTCCAAGAACTGCTGTCATATCAGTTTCAATGTATCCCGGTGCGATCGCGTTTGCTGTAATTCCTTTGGAACCAAACTCTTTCGCAATCGTTTTTGTGAGTCCCACGAGTCCTGCCTTTGCTGCAGCGTAGTTCGCTTGACCTGCATTTCCGCTAATTCCAGTAACTGATGTGATGTTAATGACGCGTCCAAAACGACCTTTCATCATCGGGCGAGCTGCTGCTTTACAGCCAATAAAGGCGGCTTTGAGATTGACATCAATCACAGCGTCAAAATCATCTTCGGTCATTCGCAAGAGTAACCCGTCTCTGGTCATCCCTGCGTTATTGACAAGGATATCGAGCCGTTCATTTTCATCTGCGATTGCTTGAATCGTTTCAGCAAACTGATTGCTGTCTGAAAGGTCACAGACATGTGTACTCGCAGCACCGCCCTCTTGCTCAATCTCACTCTTCACACCATCTAGTGCTTCAGCGTTTCGAGCAATGAGTGCAACTTTGCAACCATCACTTGCCAACCTCTTTGCAATTGCTTTTCCAATACCTCGGCTTGCGCCGGTCACAATTGCGACTCTTTGTTCAGATTGTTCTGTCAACGTTTATCTCCGAAAGGAATGTTCATCAAAAACCGGGGGTTCGTGGACGAGTAGGCTGACTTGGACCAGATGGATTTGAAGGACCTTCGTTTCCTCTGTCTGGAGCACCGTTATCTGAGGAAATTTCACCAGCAAGAATGTATGAACTTTCAGCATCTTGTTGGTTCGCGATTTCAGTTTGTTTATCTTTCAAGGCAAAGTAACTTTCAAGCCAATCGCCGCTTAACTTTGAGATCAGGTTTGGCGGCGTTTCTCCAGCTGAAAATGTAAACGACCCATTTAATGAATCGTAGTGCCAAACCTGAATCTGATAATTGAGACCGATTTCATAAATTGCGAGTACAGTCTCTTTACTTTCAGGGCTTGTGCCAGTTAAGAGTTGCAGGAATGTCACTTGGTCCATGACATCACTCAAACCATTTTCAATCATCGCATCCACTTCAAGTTGTTCATTGAATGAGAGCATGCTTTTTAGCGTTGTGCCATCTGCGTTTAGAAACGCATTGAAAAAAGTAAGAACGGCTTTCTTTGCGTCTTCACTTCGTGGTGCTTCATTCTCATCCATGTAGATGCGAGCATCGAGATTCATCTCATCTTTCAATTGCTCAGGTGTTTTCACAACTGGTTTTGGACGTGGTTTTGGTGTTGACCGAGCAACTTCTTGTGGTTGTTCACTTTTAGATTCTTCAGAACTGCAACCAGTTACTACGAGCAGCATTGCTGCCATAACGATGCTAATTGTCTTGAGATGGTTCATCATGAGGGTTCACCTTTATCGTTCGTTCAATTCTTCGCATGAGGCCTCGTAGAACGCCACTGGGCGCTAGTTCATGCCAATCACACCCATCATACTCTGAAGCCATCGTTTTGCACGACTGTGACCACCGCACAGACCCTGTTATTTGCTCAACAAGACGCTCCTTGATGGTTTCTGGGGTATGCAATTCTCCTGTGACGTTTGACCAGACATCGATCTCTGGATTGTTGAACGTCACGCTTTCCAGTGCTTCAGCCATCGCGTCGGCAGCGCTTTGCATAAATGGGGAATGAAATGCTCCTGCAACTGAGAGTGGCGTGGCTCGCAATCCTGCGTCGCCTGCTTGCTCGGCAGCGCGCTTGCACGCGTCCACTGAACCACTCAAAACGATTTGCGAAGGTGCATTAAAGTTTGCTGGAACAAGAATGTCATCGCCCCGGGCGTCATCACAAAGCTTTAGAATCGCGTCGTCATCACCCATCACAGCAACCATCGTGCTTGGGGTCGATTCCGCTGCGTTCTGCATCAGTTCGCCGCGCTTGGCAACGAGTGACAATCCATCTTCAAAAGAAAATACGCCCGCAAGGTGTAAGGATGAATACTCGCCGAGAGACAAGCCAGCCGTTGCTTTTAGATTTCCTTCAAGACCTTCTGCGCGAAGGCCGTGCCATGCAGCAATCGAGCATGTGTAGATTGCTGGCTGGCTAATGTTCGTTCGATTGATTTCTTCATTTGGGTCTTTGAAGCAGATGGTGCTCAGTGGCAACCCCAACGAATCACCTAAGAGTGCGTCTGCACGTTCAAAAATTTCTTTTGAAGCGCCTGAAGCATCAAACCACCCCTTGCCCATTCCTGCTTTTTGTGCCCCTTGACCTGGACATAACACTACGAGTTCTGCCATCGTCAGATTCTCCACGCACTACTAGACCACGTAAGCCCGCCACCAAATGCGAGCAATACAATAATGTCATTGTCGTTGATTTTTCCGTCTTTCCAAAGTTGGTCGAAGCAAAGTGCTGCTGCGCCTGCGGAACTGTTTCCAAACAAATCTATATTCTTATAGACCTTATCATCTGCAAGCCCAAGTTTAGTTTGTGCCGATTCGATGATTCTCATGTTTGATTGGTGGCATATAAACTGACTGACGTCATCTGGCGTGAGCCCAGTTTCGCTTAGCAACGTCTCAGTGATTTCTTGGAACTTCGTAACTGCAAACTTGTAAACTTCTTTGCCTTTCATCCGAAGCATGCCAAGTTCTGTTGTCGCTTCGTCACCCTCAACCAATTGTTCTTCTTTTGTTGGGATGTAAAGTGCGGGCCATGGTTTTCCGTCAGCACTCATTGTTTGGAAGAAGCATCCTTTTGACGAGTCTTCACACCGTTGAAGAATGGCAACGCCAGCGGCATCGCCAAACAAAATTGAAGTCCCACGGTCTTTTTGGTCAGTGAGTTTACTCATCGCGTCACAACCCACAACTGCAATTGTTTTGTAGGAACCGCCTCGTATGAGGTTATCAGCAACATTCATTGCATACACAAATCCTGAACATGCTGCGACTAAGTCAAATGCGCCCGCGGGCTCAGCATCAACTGCAGCAGCAACTCTGCATGCATTCGATGGGCACGTCATTTCTGCAGTGACTGTTGCACAAATGACGAGGTCTAAATCGCTGCCTTTCATGCCGGTTGAATCAAGTGCGTCTTGTAACGCTAGCACTTGCAATTCAAAGGTGCCCTCATCTTCGTTGCAATAACGGCGTTCTCTGATGCCTGTTCGTTGCTCAATCCAATCACGGTCAACGTCAAAGCGTTTTGCCAATGTCTCATTATCTAAAACATTGTTCGGGACAGCAGATCCTGTTCCAAGGACTTTAACACCACATGATGGATTGTTCGTCATACAACACTCACTTGTTCGTCAATCGTAGCGAGTTGGTCGACGATGTGTTGGTTAACCCCTGATGTTGCAAACTGTTTTGCTCGAACAATTGCGTTTGTAATTGTTCGCGCTTCTGAACTGCCATGACAAATCAAACTGATGCCGTTCACGCCAAGGAGTGGCGCTCCGCCATACTCGTGATAATCATATTCTTTGTAGAACTTTTGTATGACTGGCTTGAATGCTTCAGCAAGTGATTGGTCTGCTGTCGTGATATCTGTTGCAATCTTTTTAAGGAGTCCCGTTGCGAGCCCCTCAGCAAGTTTGATGCTGACATTCCCGACAATACCATCCGTGACAACAACATCTGCGCCGCCATCGAACAGTGAACGTCCTTCGATGTACCCAACGAAGTTTAAGCCAGGCACGTTTCGTAGCATGTCGCGAGCTTCTTTTAGGTCGCTTGTCCCTTTTTGTTCTTCGCCGCCGACGTTCATCAGCGCTACGCGGGGATTCTCAATGCCAAGCACTTGCTCTGCATACACTTTACCCATCACGCCATATTGAGCGAGATGAACCGGCTTTGGTTCGATATTTGCACCAACATCGATAAAGGCGACTGTGCCTGCAAATGTTGGAACTGCCGCTGCAATGCCCGGTCTGTGCACGCCCTCAAGGCGTCGTAAGTGCATCTGACTTCCAGCGACAAATGCGCCGGTGTTTCCTGCAGAGATCACTGCGTCAAGTGGCGCATCTGCTTTAGCTGAACCATCTTTACACATGACCACAAGTGAACTGTCTTGTTTCGTGCGGACAGCGTCTACAGGAGATTCATCCATTGAAACAACCTCAGTTGTTCCAACGACTTCAATACTTGCAATCGTGCCATCAAAAGCACTCACTGCCTCATCGATGACAGATTGATCACCATAGAGAACAATGATGTCGTCTGACTCTAACTGAGTTGTTGCTTGAAGCGCACCTTCAAGGATGGGGTGAGGCGCAAAATCGCCTCCCATGACATCAACACCAATTCTCATGGTGAATTAGTCTTTCGTTGCATTGACTTGCAAACCAGGACGGACGTAACCACAACTGCCACATGCTCTGTGTGGCTGTCTGTTGCTGCCACAATTAGGGCACAACGCCAAATTCGCGTTCTGAAGAGCGTGATGTGAACGTCGTTTACGCTTGCGTGCTGGTGATGTTCTTAATTTTGGGAGCATCGTGAAACCTCTTTTGTACGTCTGGCAACGCCACTTGCGATTGCCATTTCCTTGAATGAACGGGGCAGTGTACCAAATCCAAGAGATAAGTGCCATTCTCAAGTAAAAAACGCCGTTTTCACGCATGAAAACGGCGTTCAAAAAACTCAATTTTTTACGCATTACATCAATTGAAGAAGAATGATCCAATCAAGATGTGCTGCAAAAGAGAAATCGATATGAGATGGGATAAAGTGGAGCCACTTCCCAAAGAGGAACTCAAGGCGAGCTGCAAGAAGTGCAATCCGTCCCATGACGGTGTATCCGAAGGACGCACCGAATGTAATCATGAGGAACCAAATGCCAACCCGAGCGGTCTTGCCAACGAGCCCCTTATGCTCAATCGAGAAGAAAAAGTACACCATCGCAGCGAGTGTCGCTATGGTGAGCAGGAACGCATTCACTGTAGGCCATAACGCAAAACCGCCATCGCCATTAAATGCGACAAGTGGTTCGATGCCTGCTTTGATTTGAGCAACAAGGTCTGCTTCGACATACCCAATCATTCTGTACCCAGCAGTAATCCCAATAAAGAACGCAATTGGCCATCTGCTTATCCAGCCACCTGATGGCATGAGTTGGAAGAGCAACATGACGATGAGGATTGCGGGAATGAAATACAACCACCAAAACTCTTGATGTGAGCCCTCGATGCCGGGCAATGCAAAGCTTTGCACGAGGCCTGGCATCAACTTGCCAAGCAAGTTCGGCACGAAGACATCCCATAAGCCAATCACCATGACGTAACCAGCGGATGTCCCCACAACCATCGCCTCTGCAAACTTGTAGGCGGGGTTATCCCCCACCAAGAATGAAAGGATAAAGAGCGTAAAGATTGCAGCGAGCCATAAACCAATGGTTCGTGACCAACTCAATGAAACTGTACCGCTCTCCATAAGTTCAGGCGTTAACTGACTGTCTGGAACAACGGAGTACGTCGTCCACTCAATGTCACCAACTGTTGCGTCGGCTGCATCAATTGAAGCCCACTGAGCATTCCCATCTTCATCAACGCCTGTTTCAGTAAAGGCGTGTTCGACAGGTGTGACCCAAACTTGACCAGTGCGTGAGGTGGACATACTCCAAATGAGCATGATTGCACCAATCGCAAACACAACTGCCCAGATTAGACCGTTTGATTGATTCTCTTTTTTCATTAGACGTCACCTCGCTTTCGACCGACGTAGTAAATACAGTTACCGATGATGATGAGTCCCACCATTAAGCTGTGCGCGACAAGTTGAGGTCCCATTCGCCGCTTTGCTTCTTGCGCTTTAGGGTTTGCGGCAATCTCTGGGTAAACTTCATCAATTGCTGCTTCATATTCTGCTGCAGCTTTAATCGCACCGAGCACGCCCGCAAGTTGTTTTGGAATGTATGGATACATTTGGGGAGCTTGCACACCCGTGCAACCAGAAACAGTTGTAATGCCAAACGGCGTTGATGCAAACTGCACCCACTGCTTTGTGCCCGGATCACCTGCACTCACGTTAATGATGAGGTCCATGTCTTGAATGTTTTTAATATTCTTCGTCATTGGAATATCATCAAGCGATACACCTCGTGAATCGAGTGGGAACATGCCTCTGAGGTCAGTTGTAATCATTCGAATGACTGCTTCGCCGCCCGCCTTATAGTCAAACTTCATGTAATCGATGCCGTACTCCAAGTCTGGGTACTCAGCTCGAATCGTATCGAGCGACTTATCCACCATGGGCGAGCCAAGTGGCCAGAGTGCCATGTAGTATTGCTTATGCCCCTTTGCGGAGCAGTGCCTTGTAAACGCCTGCGCCATCGGAAGGAGTTCTCCCTCTGAAGCAGGGTCAAAGTCAAAAGAGAGCAAGACGTTTGAACCATCTGGAATTGATTCAACAGCGTCAAAGACCATCTTCGCTTGTTTTGACACAACCTCGGGAAACGCTATTCGCATGAGAATTGGAATCGCAACCGCCAATAACATTGACAGAAAGATCCAACGACGATCAAGATTTTTTAGAAACTGATACATAGATTAATCCTGTCCCAAATATGAGCGGTCAACGCCAAGTAAGATTCGAAGTGAAGTCGCAACAACGCCAAGTGCAATACCGATTGTGATTGCACGTGTGCCTGCTGTATTTGGAATATCCATAATCCAAACTGTGAGGTTGTCGAATCGGAGCCATTCCATTGATTCAGGAAGCCAACCGAACAACCAAACGCCTGCGTATGTTCGACCGAGAAGCACAATGCCCGCGGTCACAAGAAGCAGCGTTGCTTCTGTGTTCTTTGCACGGAACGCTCTAAACGCAGCAGTCGCAACGTAGAACGCAAGCATCGCAAACATCATCGACGTCAGTGGCACAACCATGTGTTCATAAATCCACCACAGTCCGGACCCCTCTTCAAGGTAGTAACCACTCCAATCGTAGTCTGGGTAGATTGGGTTTGGATGTACACCCATCTTGGAAAGTCCAATGACGAGCGTCGCAAAGAAACAACCAATTGTGACAACTGAGTAGCCCCAGCCCTTGTTCTTTGCTGACACTTTCATCAAGTGGAGTTTGATGAGGTTGCCACCGCCCAAGACCATCGCGCCAACTGCAAGAATATTGAACCATTCTTGTGCCGTTGAGCCCCATTCTTGAGCGTACGGTATGAAGTTTGCAATAATCAGGACAAAGCCCGCACAAATTGCAATGATGAGTGGAACGAGTCTTTTCACGAGTCGTCTCCCGTATCGTCTGTATTGCCCTCGGATACTGGAAGAAGTCCAGCATCACCAAGCATGTTGTCTGTGATGAAACTTAAAGTTTGTGCTGCAAATCCTTGCTTTGCATCTGCATCTGAGAAGTTTGTCAACGTTGCAAAAAAGATGCCGACAACCAAAATAAACACACTGACAAACTTGCCGTAGTCCTGCCCCTTCAACGAACCAATTTGAAGCGGGTCGTTGGAAAGATACGCAGACGCTGCAAAGAACTCTTCACCAATCAAGGTGTAGTCACATGATGCAACAAAGAACGGTAACTGACTTGGCATCGCCGTTCCAGCAACTTGGATGGCGCCGATATGGTTACCCGTCTCAGCAAGAATAAGTGATTCAGCGTAGAAACCACCCATGTACACACATGCCGCTGGTTCCTCGCGAACCATGTAACCCGTCACACCTGCAACAAACGCAAACTGTTCGTCAGTTAAATAGTGGATGCGGTCTGGTTGATATGAATCTGGTCTCCCAGCTGAAAGGTACGCTGCTTCAACAGTTTCACGAGCGGCAGCCATCACGAGCGAACGACAAGTTGGCACTTCGATTTGTGCTCCATATTCAGCTGCCGTTCTCGCAACACGAGAAAGTACGGTCAAACCAGCGAGTGTTTGAATCTCGTTGATGTCTTGAATACCCGCGACAAAGAGGACGGGGCGTCCCATTTCTGTCGCACGACCAACTGCTTCGTCAATCGCAACAAGGCCAGCAATCTTCCGTACCCACAATTTTTTGCCGCTTCGTGCCTCATTAATGAAGTAGGCAACAAAACCGCCAAAGATGAGCATAAAGATCGCTAGCCAACCTTTTGACCAGTTAAATGCTTGCATCGAAGGCGTGACTGATGCTTCACCATTGCACCATTCAGAGTGTTCTTTCTGATTGTCGACTGCTGTGATTCTGTAGCTATACGTCCAGCCGGGCGTGACAGTTCTGTCAGTCCATGTCGATGACCCCGCTGAGGCCTCATTGACTTTCCGCCACGTGCGGTCCTCTTCGCTAATCTCAGCGCCATTTGCGTCATCAGTCATCCGCTCGATGAGGTACGCAGAAACAATTGTTTCTGGGTTTGGCTCAGCTTCGTCTGCTCTGATCGGATTAAAAATGTCGTCAGGTGACATGCTCCATGACAGGTCACACGCTTCACCCGCATCGTTGGGCGTATCTGTGATGGTGAGTCCTGTGGGAGGTGCAGGAGACTCTGCAAACAATTGCGAAGTTGCAATGCAAATCGCAATCATTGAGAGATACGAAAGGTGTTGTAGTTTCATATGTAGTTTAGGCCTCAATAAGTTCAACGTTCGCTCTGGGCACAATAACCGATTCTCCGGTGTTTAGGTCCACTTCAAGCACCCTTGCTTTTGAGCCCGAACCAAGAACGTGGGGGTCTGACGGAAGTGATTTGACTGTACCAATCATGCCAAAGTATGGGTCACGGATAACTCGCAGTGATTTGCCAATCTCTAGATAACCCGCAGATTCATTCTCTTCTGATTCATTAACACTTGCTGATAATGGAATAATGATTTCTGGTCGCATCACTCCAGCGCGAATCTGAGTTGCGCCATTGACCGATGCTTCATTGCCTTCATGTGATTTCAGAAGGGCAAATGTTCGTTTTGCCATGGCGATGTCACCAAATCCTTCAGTGACAATGACAGTGATTCCCTTTTTCTCTGAACCAGTAATGGCAACACCAAGGTCGTAGCCAAGGAAGTTCTTCAAGTCTTGGTCATCCATTCCGCCGCCCACAATTGCGGACACGCCAACTTCGCGTGCTCGTTCAATTGCGTCGACAGTGATTCGTGCACCACCGACAACAACACAACCTGCCATTGCTTCAGTGATATCCTTTGCTTCTAATGTTTGTTTATCATCAGTGACTGCAAACACAATCGTGCCGCATGTTTCTCCGCCAATGCCGAAGATGCCTTGAATAAATGCGATGTCGTTTTCAACAACACAACCAATCTCTGGCGTCACTTCTGTCACTTTGCCAGACATGTAAGCTTTGACTTCAACTGGAATATCTGGGCCACGAAGAATCACTTGCCCTGTCACTTCAGAGATCGTTTCAACTGTTCCTGAATAAGGAGCGTTGTACGTTTTCTTAAACTTTCCAAAGATCCCTGCAGTTTGTGCGAGCGGTTGCCCTTCTTCGACTTTTTCACCTTCTTTATGAAGCATCAATCCTGCAACATCTTTTGGTGGAACTGCGAGCAGGTTTGCCATGTTTAGTGGGTACACGTCACCTGGCATGTATGTTGCCGCTACGATTTGGTCAGCGTTCACGTCGTCGCCAGCACTGACCATGACTTCGCCTTTAATGGGAAGCATCCGAATCACGGAGTGCTTCATGCTTTTTGTAACTTTGAGTCCGGGGGTATATGCGTGTGCCATTGACTTAAACTCCTGCAGGAACTGCTGCAGCGTCTGGGTACAACTGCATGTTCTCAACCCATTGTGAAATTGTTTGTTGACATTGTGCCCGCTCTTCAGGAAGGCCTAGTGGGCGACCGCGACCATCGATGATGAGGCCGACCGTACCACCGCGAACTTCGTGTTCAACCTTTTTGCCATTTCCTGCACCAAGATCAAAGCCCTTCGCTGGTTCACATGTGATTGTCGCTCTGTCGTCTGGACCCATTTCGATGAGTTCGACGTCACCGAAGTTACACGTGCCAGAAGCGTTGACATCGCCTGTTAGTGACCATGTAAAGCATGGCTTGCCTTGTTTGCCCAGCCCCTTAGCTGCGATGCATGTGCCAAGGTAAAT
>JAERSY010000027.1 GCA_016845245.1 Phycisphaerae bacterium | reverse complement strand
CTTCTGCCATTCTGTTATCGCCTCGAACAACCACTTCAAAAGTTGCTGAATCGTACGCACCGACTGTAATCAAACCAGGATGTGCGACTGCTAATCCACCAGCAGTCACGGTAATTGTGACATCCTCAACATACTGAGTTTGGTTTGTTGCAGTGCAGTAAGTTGTACCTGTTCTTGCTGCTCCCGGATGACCCTCCATTGGGATAGCCGCAGGAGAACACGCAACGCTGACGGTTGGGTTTGGTGACACACCTTGTGCCGCTACATTTGATGCAGCCCCTGCCCACATACTCACTGCATAAACTGCCACACTGAGACTCAATCTGCGAGTTACTCTTCCATTCACCTTAGTCACCTACGGTGAACTGTCACAGTCGTTCTGCTATAAGGATATGGGCCCATAGTACCGTTTCTTTTGACCACAATTTCACAAGTCATCAAGGCCAAAATCATCAAACTCTTCACCATCAAGGTCAAAATCATCATCTAAATCGTCGTCGAAATCAAACTCGGTTGAAGTCGCACTTCTACGTGACATACCTAACTTAACTGCGACCACAATGACCGCAACTACTGCCAAGCCTGCTAACACCATTGCTGTAGTAATTGCCCACGCTGGAACACTATCAACAGAAGTCGACAAAAACGACGCTTCTTCTGCAATTGATTGTAATCTAAAATTATCCTCAACAACCCACGGGTTCCCGCTTTCATCCGCTAACTTGCTATCCACTTGCAGAATCACAACAAAAGAACCGTCAACAATACCTTCTGATGCAGTAATCGTGAGAATTATATCTTTGGATTCATTCACCCCTAACTTAGCAGAAGTATCTGAATATTCAAAGGTAAAACCAAACTCCTCAAGACCGCTTTGATTTTCCATAACTAACGTTAGTGTGTCCTCGTCATTACCAGTATTACGCAATGAGAAATTAACGGTTGATTGCTCACCATCACCGAGGGAAATCTCTTGGCCTTCCATGTCAATCCAGGGCCTCCCAAAAGCCATTATCTCAATATTAACTGAGTCACTCTTGGTATTTCCAAGAAGCCATGGAGCGCCATTCGCGGAAGTCACGGTTGCTTCAATCGTCGCGGTGAAAGATTCTACAATTGCATCAAATTCAGCCGACCAACTAACTGTAAAGGTTTGTTCGCTATTGGGACCAACTGAAATCGAACCAGGATATGCTACGTTTAAGCCAATTTGGTCAACTGAGATATTGACATCTTCTGTATGTAATGAAGGATTTTCAACAGTACAAGTTACAGAACCAATTCTTGATTCACCCGGTCCAACTTCAATTTCTACTGTTGCATCAGGGCAATCCAAATTGATATCAGGTTGAAATTGTGCTGAAACTTGCGGAACAAAACACATAGTCACTAGCAACAGTGAACTCGCGAGGAACATAGAACCGAACCTCAGGTATGCCATTACACCGCCCTCCCCGGCTGTCCTATTTCAGCGTACGGTAGCATCAATTCAAGTGCCAACTTTGAACAGGGGTAGCATCGACGGGGCATCAAGGGCCCGTAGCTTAGGCTGGTTAGAGCGCTCGGCTCATAACCGAGTGGCCGCCGGTTCAAATCCGGTCGGGCCCACCAAAATTCAACCCAATTTCAACAGAATCAAAGTGAAAATTATCACTGAGACATACCAGCAATTTGTTCTTCAACAAATTCTTCACATTGTTGCCGAACCTCAGCGGGAACAAAAACAATTGAGCGAGCAAACTCACCAGAAATTGATTGAATTAGAGGTGATGCCTCAGAAATATCTCTGCCATCATCAAGGTAGATTCCTTCTTGATATGGCAAATAACCCTCCTTCCTAAGTGGTGCGTTGATTAAATCATGATATCCATCAAAGCCAGCATTCTCAACAATTTCCTCCAAACCACTCCACAGGTCATCAACTTGGATAGGATCCAATACAATTCGCAATTGTTTGTGAAAAACCGCTCGGCTAGACAGCCTCTTTGCATAACCTGAAAGTATCTCATCTTGATGGTCAGCCCATTGGAATACATCTGCAATCACAAAGGAATCTGTCAATTGTGAATAACGATAAGGAGTCAGGGTGCGATTGGACAATAAATCCCTCATTTTAAGTGATATTGGCAGTGAACCTTCTTCGTGTAATTCTCTCGCCCTCGCAAGCGCGCGCACGTAATACACCGAAGTCAGCATACTCAACTTGTGAAAGTAAACCAACTCATACATGTGCCAGCGAGTAACCAAATACGCTTCAACGGCTGATGTTGATTCAGAACCAACTACGAGATGACCATCCTCAGATATTTTGATGGCTCGCAACAATCTTTCGAGGTCAAATCCGCCTACATCTGCCCCCGTCACAAACTGGTCACGCATTAGATAGTCAAACCTGTCAACATCAAGTTGGCTTGAGACGAGTTCATGGAGAAAAGGCTCCACTTCTCCACCTTTCATTATCGCCAATAGGCGGTCAACATCATCACCAAGTATTTCGTGAAGTACTATGGAAATATCGCACTCTGAGTCAGTCAATATTCGACGCCCCCATTCCTCATGGTCAGCGTATGTGGCAAACACTTCAGGTGTCTCTAGCATGTGTGAAAATGGTGGATGCCCAACATCATGTAAGAGTGCGGCAATCGGCACTAATTTTTCATCCATCTCGCTGATTCTTCCGGGGAACCTGTCACTCAAATCTTCAACCAAGCGAGTCGCGAGATGATAAACACCTATCGAGTGTGAAAAACGACTATGGGTGGCTGATGGAAAGGCATAATGGCCCGTTCCTAATTGCTGAATATATCGCAATCGTTGGAAACTTCTAGTGTCCACAATTCTACTGATGTAATCAGGCAGAATGATGTCACCGTGCAAAGCATCTCGGATGTATCGCTTGTCCCCCACTGTCACCCCTCCGGCAATTGAGGGGGTTTGTCGGTTTTATTGAATGCACCTGTTGAGAATTTTTACAGGA
>JAERSY010000026.1 GCA_016845245.1 Phycisphaerae bacterium | reverse complement strand
CAGTACGCTGGCTTTGTTGCAGTGTGCACCATACCCGTCATTGTGAATTTCTACCTTACGAACTCGCTCTCAGAGTCAAATGCAATTCAATATGCGGGCTTTATTGGTGTTGTTGTCGGTTCAGCGGTTGGCATCGTGTTCAACTTTTTGATGAGCAAGTTTTTCGTTTTCGGGAAGTAACTCTTTTCGCTTTCACAATCCCTTTAAGCGCTTGACCTGTAAAGCTCTTTTTTACTCCGGCAACTTGCTCTGGAGTGCCGACGCAAACAACTTGCCCTCCGCCATCTCCACCTTCTGGTCCCAAGTCAATGACCCAATCAGCATTTTTAATGATGTCGAGATTGTGTTCAATGACAACCACGCTGTTTCCTGCATCAACAAGTCGATGCAACACTAAAAGCAACTTGTCGATGTCAGCAAAATGTAAGCCCGTTGTTGGTTCATCAAGAACATAAAGCGTTTGTCTTCTAGACTGCACGCCAAGTTCGCTTGCGAGCTTAACTCGTTGCGCTTCTCCACCAGAGAGTGTCGTTGATGGTTGTCCAAGCGTGAGATATGAAAGACCAACATCTTTTAAACAATCGAGCATTCTAGAAATCTTCGGATGGTTTTCAAAAATTTCACACGCGTCTTCAATGGTCGCATTCAAAATGTCACTAATCGTGTATCCCCGCCATTTAACTTCGAGCGTTTCGCTGTTGTATCGAGCGCCATCACACGACTCACACGTCACATATGTATCTGGCAAGAAGTGCATTTCAATTCTTTTAACACCTTGCCCTTGGCAAGATTCACATCGTCCGCCTTTGACATTAAAACTAAATCGTCCGGGCTTGTATCCTCTAATCTTCGCTTCTCGCGTTTGCGTAAAGAGCGCTCGTATGTGATCAAAAATACCTGTGTATGTTGCAGGATTTGAGCGGGGGGTTCTGCCAATCGGCGACTGGTCAACTTCAATCATCCGGTCTATTTGTTCAATGCCATCAATTGTGTCACACAAAGTGTCATCGAGCGATTCATTTTTTAAACCACGCGCTATTTGTTTAATGAGGACTTGATTTACAAGGGATGATTTTCCGCTTCCTGAAACGCCCGTGATACAAGTCATGACATTGAGCGGCAAATCAATGTCTATACGCTTTAGATTATTTTTAACTGCACCACGAATGACAATCGCGTTTTCTTGATGCGTACTTCTTCGCTTTGCTGGAGTAGGAATCTGAAGCGTGCCATTAAGGTATTGACTCGTGAGAGATTTTGCGTCACCAAGCACATCCTCAAGTGAACCCTGACAAACGATTTTTCCTCCATGTAGCCCTGCATGTGGGCCAACATCGACAACGTGGTCTGCACTTCGGATGATTTCTTCATCATGTTCAACAACGAGCACAGTGTTGCCAATCTCAGAAAGATGATGAAGTGTTTTCAACAACCGAGCGTTGTCCCTTGCATGCAAGCCAATCGTTGGTTCGTCAAGGACGTAACAGACGCCAACTAGACCAGAACCAACTTGGGTTGCGAGACGAATTCGTTGCGATTCCCCGCCTGAAAGCGTTGAACTTGTTCGGTTAAGCGATAGATAATCGAGTCCAACTGATACAAGAAAAGTTAAACGACTTTTGATCTCTTTTAAAATTGGTTCAGCAATCTCACTTTGCTCAGTTGTTAACTGAATCTCATACATGACGTCAAGCAACTCAGAGATGGTCAACGATGTGAGTTCAGTGATTGAATAGTTTTTGCCACACGATGCAACGGTCACAGACCTTGCTTCGATTCGTAGACGTTCTCCCCCGCAAGAAGGACACTCCATGTGCGTCATCGATGTCATGAGCCAAGAACGAACATGGTCTGATTCCGTTTGTTTGAATCGACGCTTGAGATTAGGAATCACACCTTCAAACTTTGCTCTCGAACCAGAAGGGGAGCCGCCTTCCATTAACATTTCTTTTTGCTTCTTCGTCAACTCACCAAATGTTGCGCTTGTTTCGATGCCGTGCATGTCACAAAATTTTCGAATCTTGCGACCGTACTTCCTACGCATCGCTGGACCATACGCGTGCCACGGAACAATAGCGCCTTTGTTGAGTGGAACAGTGTGATCTGGAATAATCAGCGCTGGGTCAAATTCATGGACACTGCCTAAGCCGTCGCACTTTTTACATGCACCGTAGTGTGAGTTAAACGAAAAGAGACGGGGCTCGAGTTCAGGCAAGTTGCACTCAGGATGTTTTGAACATGCAAAGTGTTCACTGTAAAGATGGTCAACCCACTCGCCGTTAACGTCTTCGAGAACGAGCAAGGCGCCATCACCAAGTTTCACTGCAACTTCTACTGAGTCCGCAATCCGCTCTCGCTGATCTTCCTTCACAATAACGCGGTCAACAACCGCTTCGATTGTGTGCATTTCATATCGACCAAGATTAAGTGGGTTGTCTGATTCATCAAGTAAGACTTCTCTTAAGTCAACGATGTTCCCGTTGACTCTCGCTCTTACAAATCCCTCAGAGCGAAGTTCTTCAAGCACAGTGCGGTGATACCCTTTTTTTCCACTCACAACGGGCGCGCAAATCATTAACTTGGTGTTATTTTTAAATGCCATGAGCGCATCAATAATCTGAGTCACACTCGTAGACTCAATTGGCAATCCACATACTTTCCCGCTCTTTGAAACATGCCAACACCTCGGCGTTGCGCATCTCGCCATGAGCAAACGCAAGTAGTCATAAATCTCAGTTGTCGTTGCTACCGTTGAACGCGGGTTGTGACCACTCGAACGTTGCGCAATTGCTATCGTCGGAGGCAATCCTTCAATCGACTCAACATTGGGCTTGTCCATTTGTGTAAGGAATTGCCGAGCATAGGAACTGAGCGATTCCATATACTTTCGTTGACCTTCAGCGAATATTGTGTCAAACGCAAGCGAACTTTTTCCACTACCAGAGACACCTGTAATGACGACAAACTTGTCACGTGGAATCGATAAAGAAACTGATTTTAAATTGTGTTCAGCTGCACCAATGACACGAATTGATTTCGCATCAGTAGCCATTGATTAATGCACTTCCCGTCTCTGGAATAGGATTATGCCAAGTGAGACTGCAGCAGTGACATACAAAAACCCATACGTAAATGTCTTTGACAAATATCGATTAGGGATGACGTTCTCTTGAGTAATCGCATCTGTTAACCAGAGCACTTGGAAGTTAGGAACGATTGCAGAGCCAACTTTACACGCTGTCCAAATTGGGTACTCGTATCCTGATGCATATGTTGAGAGTGAAACGCCTTCGGCTGGAACGCGGACTTCTGTCACAACTTCTTCAACGTCGCCATTTGTTTTCTGCATGACCCTTGTTTCTTCAATCACTTCAACTAAACCTTCTGAAGCTGCTCGTTCTAACCAGAGTTCTTCGAGGTCGTACATCGGTTTCCCAAACCATGCATCAGACATCATTCCAATAAAGAAGATAATGATGGTTGCAATCAATGTGCCGAGCTGGTTGAGTCTTGTTGAGACTGCAATCGCGATGCTGCCAAGCATGACGACAGAGACCATGATTGCAAAGACCGCCTTCCACAAATCGACCTTCAGTGCGGAAAGCATTGGTTGTGAACTGAATTCAGGACCAAAATTGAGCGAAAGCAAGTACGCAAGGACGATGCATGGCGTCGTCACACAAATCCAAGTGCTCGAAAAAACGAATCCATAGAAGTAATTGCACCAAATTGCTGTCCCAGTTCCAATCGCGAATGCTAAAAATCCGAACAGTACAACCGGCAAATGAATGGGGACTCTCACAGTCTGAAACACCTCTTGAAGCTCGACGAGCCCAAAGACGATGGCGACATAAAAAGTAGCAAGGCAAATTGCAGATGATGCTCCAATGAACTTGCCAATAAGAAACTGAGGTCGACCAACTGGTTTTGAGACGACTGTGAGGGTCGTCTTGTTGTGGATTTCTCGACCTAACACGTTGCTAGAAATGAAGATAGCGAGAAACATGCCAATCATAAAAATTGTCGCCAACCCTAAATCGAGGAGCATCCGCTGGTCGTTCTCCATTGTGAAGGCCGAGAGCGGTGATGCGAGCATGAGGAGCAGGGTGGCAGCCACGAGCAGTACAAGCACGATTGGTTGCCTGACGCTTTCAAAAAAGGCATTTTTAGCGATTGCAAAAGTCTGAGTAAACATAGTCTTCTAGAGGGTATAAAAGAGGCAGATTACGGGATTTCATGTTAATCTGCCTACCCTTGAACGAACGAAATTGGCTTAAAGTTCGTAATCATCAAATATTCGATTCACTTAAGATCATTTCATACATTTCTAATCTCATTTATACACATGGTTTCGAAGGAAAAGAGGACACAAAAAACAGATGAGAGTTGATCATCACGCTTGCCAAAGGGCAACAACAACAGCACTTACAGGACTCATCCTGCAGATTGTGATTGCAACGACACTGCTAGTGTTCGGACTTGCGTTCGATAGCACGGCATTTATCTTTGGATCATTGTTTGTTTGGATTGGCTCAGCTGTATGGATTGGGCTCATTATCCTCTTCTACCAAGAGAAGTTACAACTTCTAGAGCAGCTTGAGGAATCAGAATTACTGAGTAATGATGCAACGACGATGTTTGCTGGTTCTGGCGATGAGGTCAGACCTGCAGCCGCACGTTTAAAGTTTATTCACAAGTGGGTTATGCCGATTCTAAGTCTCACCATTTCTGGTGCCTTAGTGTTTGCAGCTTACAGAATCCTCGTATTCCTCGACCATCTTGACCATTCCGACGACATCCTTCAAACCACAATAAACCAAACAACCCTCATTGGCTGGGCACTTGCAGTCGCACTTGGTTTTGCTCTGACGGCGTTTATCTACTCGCGATTCATCTCGGGTATGGCAAAAATCAAAGTCTGGGCAAATCTAAGAGGTGGGTCAGCTTGGATGGTGGGGAATGCAATCATCCTCATCACAATTGCGATTGGCTTACTC